>VFFS01000074.1 GCA_009392815.1 SAR202 cluster bacterium | reverse complement strand
GACGCCATGGCTGGGTTCAAGATGGATCACCTGGCTAACATGAAAACTGACGCTGTCGCAGGATTCGATAAGGATCACATTGCGAATATAGACAAAGCAGCCGTCGCAGGTTTCGGTAAGGACCATTTCTCTAAGATGGACAAAACCGCTGTGGCTGGCTTTGACAAAGACCACATGGCTAACTTAAAGACAGACGCTGTCGCAGGATTCGACAAAGACCACATTGCCAATATAGATAAAGCGGCCGTCGCAGGCTTCGGTAAGGATCACATAGGAAACTTAGACAAGGAGGCCGTTAAAGGCTTCGATAGGGAAAAGATTGTCAATATTTCCAAAGATGCATTCACAGGTTTCAAAGTGGATCAGGTTAAAAATCTTGAAGAAAACTCCAAAAAAGGTATGGGGGATGCAATCAACGATTTTGAGAAAATAGATGTTAGCGTGAGAGAAGAACTTGTGGCGCCTGAAAAGAGATTACTGGGAGGTGTCGGTTCATTCCTTGACCTAGCTAAAAGCACTGGGGATGATTCCCAGGCTAGCGGTTGGGGTAATAATATTGAAAAATCCAAGGGATTTGTAACACAACCTGCAGCAGACGGAGATTCTGGTGCATCCTCTACGTCAACAGATAAAGTCTTTGAAAAGGAAGAGACAAAAGATAAAGTTAAAAACGTATTCTCCACCATAAAACTTTTTTAATTCCCTAAATTAATAAACCAAAGGAGTAAGAATGGTCCGAATAAATAAATGCATAGAGTTGATACAGCAAAACCAAGCGATCTTCGCCGTTTCAGCTCCAGAACTAACCTATGACTGTGGTGTGGAAATGTCCCAAACCTGGGCCGACCTAATCCAGTTTGACTTTGAGCACCATCCGTTTGATACAGTTGGCCTTGCCCAATTTATGAAAGGTCTTCGAGATGGCGGGCCCACACCGAGTGGACATATCACCCCGACCGTTATTACCACAGTTCCTTCGAATTGTATGACTCCAGAAGAAGTCCAATATAACGCCTGGCAAATAAGGCACGTATTGTCAACGGGAGCCCATGGAATACTCCATACCCACACACGAAGAGCAGATGCTGTGGCTATGTTCGTCGCCGCTTCCAGATACGTATTCCAAACCATTGGCCGTGATCAAGGCATACCGGAAGGTTTAAGGGGCGGGGGCGGCCAAAAAGAGCCTGCCGAAATCTGGGGAGTTGATCCCACTGAATACTTACAAATAGCAGATCCTTGGCCTTTGAATCCGAAAGGCGAATTGATGCTAGGGCTCAAAATTGAAGATAGATACTGTCTCCCTGATGCAGACAATATAGCGGCGGTGGCTGGACTTTCATTCGCAGAATGGGGTCCGGGAGACATGGGTATGTCACATGGAGATCCAGATCTACATGATCCCCCTTATACCCCAGAAATGGATAAAGCAAGAGAAATCGTTAAAGATGCCTGCAAAGCTTCTGGTTTAAGTTTTCTGTGTAGTTGGCAAGACCCGAATCTGACTGTAGAAGAACGGACTCGGCATGCATTGTTCGAAGAAGGCGCACGAATTCTTCATGTTCCTGATAAAGAAATAGCGGATACGATTCGTAAAGAAATGGGCAGGGAGATGCCCTGGTAATTCACCCTAGGCACTCCATAGCATCACCATCGCTTTTCTATATTCACCGGAACCCATTCTGGTGAATATAGAAAAGTAAGAAGCAGACAAAACCTCGCAAACTTTTTATTTAACAATCGCCGCGATTTCAGTCTCGATTGCCGCCAGTTCAGCATATTCCTCTCTATGTAGATGAAAACATCTCTTCAAGTAAAGATCCGTTAAAGCCTCTGAACCTTTCCGGCTATCAACTGCTGCCTGAATTAATTTATCTATCTCGAATGAAGCAGGTAAAAATGTAGATAGTGCCTTAATTTCCTCTTTTGCTTCAGATATTAGAGTTACTTCCTCGGTTTGAGTCGCATAACGTAATTTACCCACAAGCTTTGTAAGCTCACTTAACCTGTCGGATTCTCCCATTAACGAATACAAAAGGTCATTTACTCCAGCATCTGTTTCACCATCGGTAAGCGACTCATTCGTTTCCTCGGAAAACGCTAAGGACGCACCATAAACATCTTCATAATTTTGAAGGTATTCCTCAACGATTTCATTGACCTTCATCATGTTGTCAGTCACGTCCGAGGAAGTAATTGTTCCAGCATCGATCAGGTCGTCACTCCTCCGTTCGGCTAGCTGCTGCAGGTAGTCCAGACCCTCGACAGTCTCAGGTGCGGGCGGAAAAGCGAAGGCGTTCATATCGCCGGCGCCGATCTCCCCAACCTGGTTCATCAAAAACGGGGGAACATACTTAGAAACATCAACAGTGATAGGGAGTAAAACTATGTAGCTGGCATAGTATGTCCCTGAGAGTGAATCCTGAAAAAACACCAGGGCGTGCCCTCTTGGATTCGATAGACTTCCGTTTATAAAATTCAATGCCATAAATTCAACCAACAAACCCATTCATGTAAGGCCACTATGAAAATTATAGTTTAAGATACTTAAAACTCCTAAACATCTATCTCACGGAATTAATTTATATATTGAAAATATCTACCGCGGCAATAGTCGCCACGTCGCAAGTATCAGTTTGAAACATCTGACAAAATGCACAAGACATATACTGTGCCACCGACAGTCATATAATTCATGAAGAGATTTCGTCTTTTGATCGAGGAGCTTGAATTTGGGTTTCTATAGCAGTATTGCTCGACCAGCACTTTTTTGTCTCCCTCCAGAAAAGTCCCAACTCCTCGCCGAACTGTTGCTACAGCAAACTACGATATCTAAGTCATTCTCCAAGTTCTTTTATTTTGAGGACGAGATCCTGCAAACGAATCTGGCTGGCCTAAAGTTAAAAAATCCTATTGGGTTAGCTGCGGGTTTCGATAAGAATATAAAGTTTCTTCCGTCCATGGAACACCTGGGTTTCGGATATGTAACCGGAGGCACAATCACAAAGGAGCCAAGACCAGGCAATCCCTCACCAAGACTACTACGAATCAAGAGTGATAAGTCTTTAATTAATTCTATGGGCTTCCCGGGTGAAGGACTGGAATCTGCCGCAACGAGGCTAGAAAACCTACCACGAAATCCAGAGACTATACGTGTAGTGAGCATTTCCGGCACCACTACTAAAGACATAGTTGCGTGCCAAACCACTATCCAGAGATTCTGTTCAGCCCTAGAAATAAACATTAGTTCCCCAAATACAGCAGGATTAAGAATTTTTCAGCAAAAACCTAAGCTCCTTGAGCTATTGGCTGCCCTTAACCAGAACAAGAAAGTTCCCATCTTTGTAAAATTCCCCCCCTTTCAGGTTGACTCGAAGGAATCTATACCCGAGGAAACTCAGGACATAGTTGAAGCCTGTATCGAATGCGGCATCGATGCTGTCACTCTTGCAAATACCATTCCTGTTGAAGATAAAAGACTGGCGGTTGGCAAGGGCGGACTCAGCGGAGCAAAACTCTTTGAGAACACTTTGTCGATGGTCAAATCATTACGGGTCTCATATGGTAGCGAAATATTAGTGAATGCATGTGGCGGTATTTCCACCGGG
>VFFS01000073.1 GCA_009392815.1 SAR202 cluster bacterium | reverse complement strand
TAAACCTTATGCGCCTGTAGCTCAGCGGATAGAGCACTGGTCTTCGGAACCAGGTGTCGGGGGTTCGAATCCCTCCAGGCGCGCCACTTCTGCCCTAGTATGTGTCAGTATGACAGGGAAATTTATTAGGAATAATCTGGTATTTTTAATACTACATAATCTTGCATTATCAGAGAAACTGGCGTTAGCCGAATCGACTACATTTACAGGGAACCCAAACATGAATTTTCAAAAAATACTTGTAGCTAATAGGGGAAATTTATATTCAGTTCTACCGTCCAGAAATGATAGCGAGTGCTTCCAGAGCTTCTTTTTCTAGGACGCCTATGTTTTCCCCACTGAAAATAATGTGTCCCATTTTTCTACCGGGCCGCACGCTCTCTTTTCCATACATGTAGATTCTTGCTCGACCAGTCTTCAAAATGAGATTAGTAGTTTCTATTCTTGACAATACGGAAGCTTCTTCACCCAAAACATTAAGTAGTACGGTATTACCAATTCGGCGAGGCTGTGCTATAGAAAGGCCGCACAAAGTCCTGACTTGATGTTCGTATTGAGAGATTGAGAAAGAATCAATGGTGTGATGACCAGAATTATGTGGCCTTGGAGCAATTTCGTTTACGAGTATTTTGCTGGGATGTACCAAGAATAGTTCTACACAAAACACACCTGGTTCTCCAATTGCATTTATAACCTCTTCTGCTAAATGTCGGGCAGATAACTCGATCGACGGGTCAATTCTCGCCGGGCATACACTCATTCTAAGTATGCCATTTTCATGTATGTTCTCTGTGGCCGGGTAGGTAATGGAAGTACCATCAATACCGCGGGCCACGACAACTGATAGCTCCATATCAAAAGGTACTACCTGCTCTACAACCCAAGGACCCTCTCCGGCAATCGGGCTGTTTACCTCATCTTTTTCACTAGTGGAACTTATACGCCACTGTCCATGACCGTCGTAGCCCATTGTTGCTGTTTTTACTATCCAAGGTAATTCTTGATCCAATCCCGAGAGATCTTTTGCTGAGTAGATTACTTGATATTGCGCTAGAGGGAATCCGTTGTCTTTAAGGAACTGCTTCTCTATGGTTCTGTTTTGCGCCAATCCCAAGCTTCTACTTCCCGGTCGGGTAGGCTTTTTTATTTGAATTGCTTCAACCAGTTCGACAGGGACATTCTCCCATTCAAGAGACACTGCATCCACTACCGAAACGAATTTGTCCAAAATCTCAGCATCGTCAAAAGGGGCATTGAACTTATGGGTGGCGAATCTTTTTGCAGGAGCGTTTTCAGATGGATCCCAAACAGCAACCTTGTAACCCATTCTTAGAGCCGCTTCCGCAAAAAAACCTCCAAGCTGACCACCTCCCAGCATTCCCAATGTGCTGGATGGAGGAGTTTGAATATCTTTATTCACTTACTGTATTACCTTTCGCTGCCAAATCGCTTAAAACAGTATTGGTCAGTGTTTTTCTCCATTCTATCAATCGTTCTTTAATTGCTTCATCTGAGATGGCTAGAATTTCGGCGGCCAATATCGCAGCGTTTTCTGCGCCTCCTATAGCTACAGTGGCTACTGGGACGCCCCGGGGCATCTGCACTATAGACATTAAGGAGTCCATTCCTTTGAGATGTTCAAGAGGTACAGGCACGCCAATAACTGGAATCACTGTTTTTGCTGCCAACATGCCAGGCAAATGAGCTGCTCCACCTGCGCCAGCTATAAGGACCTTAATACCTCTTTCTGATGCTGATTCAGCGTATTCAAAAAGCCAGTCCGGTGTTCTGTGGGCGGAAACAACCCTAAGTTCATGAGGGATATTTAGTTGTTTTAAAATGTTTGTGCCTTTCTCCAGTAACGGGAAATCTGAAGTGCTGCCACCGACTACTCCAACTACGGGTGATTCTACAAGTTTTTCCTCGGGCATATTTATCTCCTGTTCGAGTTCGTTTTCACAAATTGGGTTCCTATACCCCTCTTTCTTGGCGTTCGTAAAGATCTTGAGCTTTAGCGTAGTCTTCAGAACTTTTTTGGTGATTACCCATGAGGTGGTACACGATACTTCTGTGCCTGAAAGCAGACCAATAGAACTCATCAAGATCTATTGCTTTTGAAAGATCCTTTAGTGAAGAAACAAGGTCGCCCAAGTCTGAATATGCCAACCCTCGATTATGGTACGCATCCTTATATCGGTCATTCAGGGCGATTGCCTTATTGAAATATTCTATGGATTCCTCAAAATGTCCCAAACACATCTTTGCTACACCCATATTGTTCCACGTTAAGGGGTGGTCTGGGTATATTTTACTCGCTTCTTCTAGTTGTTCCAGAGCTTGCTCATTATCACCTGCATTCGCAAAGGCATTTCCGTTATTAAAGTATCGTTGCCAAGCTTCTTTTGTGTCTTCCATAATATCCACAGCACTAAAATCTTTATCAATGATGGTTTCTATTCCGTACCAATGGTAACGTGCAAGATGCGCCTATTGTAAAATTGTCTGTAACATGGACACTTTACCTTCTGGAACATTGTCGTCATTTCAACCAATAGTGGGGATGAGGGATTTTAGTCCCTCAGAACTAAAGTCGAGAAATAAAGTCATTGACTCTGTGGGCAATCTGCTTTCGGCTAATGGCTTCGAAATGGCAGATTATCCAATCATTGAACCTACAGAATTATTCGTAAAAAAATCTGGAGGGGATATTGGTGGAAGGCTCTACTCATTCATTGACCCAGGTGGAAACAGGGTAAGTCTCAGACCGGAATTCACCTCTTCTGTGATTCGATCATTCCTGTTAGAGGGTTCCCCCAGTGTCGGTATTAGGCGCCAATATGCGGGTTCAGTCTTCAGATATTCGGATGGGGAACATACCAACGAAGTGAAGGAGTTCACACAAATAGGTTGTGAATTAATTGGTTCTGAGTCGATCCAGTCGGATATACAAATTTTGAGATTGGCTTTGCAATCCGTTTCGAAAACTGCAGTCCCGAGTGTAGTAGTGAGAATGGGAAATATTGGTCTTATCCGAGCTCTTCTTGCAGGATATGGGTTGAATGAAACTATTTGTTTTTACGTTTTGTCTAATTTATCTACTCTTAGGTCAGGAAGCCTTAGTTCAATAGAATTGGTGGAAAGAGCGGCTGAACTTGGATTAGTGAGTGACTCAAAAGAGATAGATGAATCATACACAGACTTATCTGATCAGGAATCTATTAATGATTTCCTGTCTCAGGACTTAACTGGGAATACCGGACGGAGATCTAGGTCGGACATTATTAATAGGCTCATTGCAAAGGAGAACACGAAAGTTGATTCTGGATCTTTATCCAAAGCTATTGATCAATTGATTCTGTTTTTGAAAATAGCTGAGGAGAAACAGGATCTTGACTCATTGTCAGATATAGGGAACGACTTTGGAAATGAAGTGCAAGAAAAGGTTGATGAGCTGAATTCTGTAATAAAAGGTGTAGGGAATGTAGAGCCGCTCTCTGTTAACTATGTATTGGATTTCTCCACTAGCAGAGGGTTGACGTACTATACCGGTTTGATATTTGACATTAGTTTAAATCACTCAGATCACACCGTAGTGGGAGGTGGAGGGAGATATGATGGGTTAGTGAAAATGTTGGGTGGGAGTGAGGATGTTCCGGCGGTCGGATTTGCGATAAACGTTGATTCTCTTTTATCCTCAGTTAATTCACCGGACTCGACAGCATAAAAATTACGTATTTTACTGGATATTATGACCTCTGATATTTCCCAAATGATTATAGCGATTCCTAGTGATGGAGCTTTATACGAATCAACGTTGAAGTTTTTGGATGTTTGTGGACTTAGGGTAAACAGGGAAAATAGTCGTCGATATACAGCAACTATCCCTGTTATGGGAGGAGTTTCTATTTTGTTCCAACGTGGGGCTGATATAACTGGAAAAGTTGAAGATGCCAATGCGGACGTTGGTATTTTAGGATACGACAGATTTCTGGAGATACGGCGTGAAGATGGCTCCACAAAGTTGCTCATTGAAAATTTGGGGTTTGGATCATGTTTACTAGCTATAGGTGTGCCTGATTCGTGGATCGATGTAAGCTCCTTTGCGGATTTGGCTGATGTATCGGCTGAATTTCGGGCCAAGGGAGAAACGATAAGAATTGCCACGAAATTTCCACGTTTAGTTGAACGATTCCTCTTGAAGAATGGAGTAAGTCATTTTTCGCTTGTTGAGTCTAGCGGAACTCTAGAGGTGGCTCCAGAAATGGGGTTTGCCGACATTATTGTAGATATAACCGCAACAGGAACTACCATGCGTGAAAACAATTTAAAACTGATTCACGGGGGGACGGTTATAGAGTCTGAGGCATGTTTGATAGGTAATTCAGAATCGTTGTTGCGTCCTGGTATACAAAAATTAGCAGATGACTTTGTGAGTAAAATTAATAAATATATGGATTCAAGTCAGTATAAAAAATGATGCCTTTTACTAAGCCTCTGCATAAGGTAAAAATTGCGAAAGTAGTTTTGGTTAATGCTGAAATGGTGGGTTGTATTTGTGTAAGGATGGCCAAACTTGATCATCTTAGGACTTCAAATGTATTTTTGGTCAAGATGTAAGAATATAAAGTGCCAAATTTACCAACCCACATCCATTTCTCCCTTACGTCTACAACCCTGAGAGACACGTTTACTACCAAGAGTCAAACTGCTGCGTTTATATTGGGATCAACCACCCCTGATATCAGAGCCATAACTAAAAAGAACAGGTCTATATACCATTTCGTGGACTTGGACTTTGGAGGGGTTGGAGAGGGGCTTGAAAATTTGATCAATAAACATGGAGATTTGAATAAAATAACAGCCGCTGACCCAGAAATGACAGCTTTTATGGCGGGCTATGCGTCTCACTTGGTTCTTGATGAAACTTGGATTACTACTGTTTTTAGGCCAAACTTCGGTAGTGGTGGCAACCTCTCAGATTTCTCCAGTGAGGCTAACCTTGTTTGGGATCGGGCATTACAACTCGGTTTAGATCAAATGTATTGGGAGACGATGAAGCCTTTTATCACAGACTTAAAGGAGTATAAATATCCTGGGGATATTTATTTTCTCAAAGAAGAACCAGTGGACGAGTGGAATGATTGGATATTACGGTTACTAGACGCTGAATTTAGCTGGAATAGACTTGGATTTATGGCTAATCGGATAGCTAAAGGGGACTTATCTCATCCTGTAATTGGAATAGCAGAAGAATTTCTATCCGATCCTGAAGTTGGATTCCAAGAGATACTGCAGAAACTTCCTAAAAATACTATCGACGAATTCAATGAAGCCGCAAAAAAAAATATAGCGACATTAGTAGGTGGGTTTATTTCGTGAAGGTTGTTTGCGGTTTTGAAAATTCTCATAGAGAACTAGTTACTGGAAGAGGACTTGGATTAGAGACAACTCCCAGTTGGGTGTCTGATTCGGCAAAGACCATTTTCGGTGAGGAAATGGATATAGTCCCTTATGTGCAGAGAATAATTGATGGTGTTAAAAAAGATGGAGATATATTTCTCAAATCTTTTACTAATCAGTTAGAAGGGAAGCCTCTGAAGCAAATTGAAGTTGCTAAAGAAGATCTTCGTAAATCTTATGAGCGAATATCTGACGACCTGAGAATATCACTGGAGGCCTCAGCATCCAGAGTTGAGGAGTTTCACAAGAAGTCTCTACCTCAGAATTGGGATGATTTCGATTCCGGATATTCGGTTAATTTTGTACCAGTAGAATCTGCTGCTGCTTACATACCGGGTGGAACCGCAAAATATCCTTCTACAGTCTTAATGACTGCTATACCAGCTAAAGTGGCTGGTGTGGAACTTTTCTCACTAGCATGTCCTGGTTCTAATGAAAATGGTCTGCCTCCCGATTCTGTCCTAGCGGCAGCGTATATTTCTAAAGTGGATAGAGTGTATTCTCTTGGCGGTGCCCAAGCGATAGCAGCTTTGGCATACGGGACAGAATCTGTGACCAGATCGGATGTTATATGTGGTCCAGGAAATATGTTTGTGACAGTTGCTAAAAAGCTTGTTTATGGTGATGTTGGAATTGATGGGCTTTACGGGCCCACGGAGACGGTAATACTGGCGGATGAAACGGCTAATCCAATTTTATGTGCTGCTGATCTGTTGGCACAGGCGGAACATGATCCTCTCGCAAAACCAGTTCTTATTACAACCTCTAATACGTTGGCAAAGGAAACACAGGCCCAGTTGGATGTTAGGGTGGCACATTTGGATAGGTCTGATATTGCTAAAGCATCTTTGAATGATCAGGGAGTAATAGCTTTGGTGGATACCATTGAAGAGGCTATTCGACTATCAAACGCTTTTGCTCCAGAACACTTAAGTATCAGTATTAGGAATGGGACTTCGGTTGTTCCTCAAATAAGAAATGCTGGAATGGTGTTTTTGGGAGAATACTCTCATGAGGTATTAGGAGACTACGGTGCGGGGCCCAGTCATGTTATGCCCACTGCAGGCACAGCAAGATTTAATTCCGGTTTGGGCGTTCACACATTCATGAAAAGTATCCCTGTTGTTAATATAAACATTGAGTCCGCCTTGGAAATAACCTCACATGCTTCTGTGATTGCAAGGGAAGAAGGATTGACTGGCCATGCAGAGGCTGCGGAGATAAGACAAGAGCTACTATAGAACTAGGAAGGTTTCAATAATGGCAGAAGATAATATTGAAAAAATGATCAGATCGCACCTTGTCAGGGTGGATACCTATGATGCTATGGATGCACCGGAAACCTTGGCAGGGGAATCCGGGATTGCTCTAGAAAACATAATTAAATTAAATGGAAACGAAAACCCCTATGGAGGCTCACCCCTCGCAGTGAAAGCTGTTTCTGAAGTGCCGCTTCATATTTATCCCGACCCGCATCAAGCCAGCATGAGGAAATCACTCTCACAGTACACAGGTATGGGAGAGGAAAATATAGTTGTTGGTGCTGGTGCTGACGAATTGATAGATCTTATTTTTAGATTGTTCATTTCTCCTGGGGACATCATCCTCGACTGTGAACCTACATTCGGTATGTATAGCTTTTGTGCTGGATTGGCGGGTGCTGAGGTTCATTACGTTCAAAGAGATAGTGAGTTTCAGATAAGCCCAGCTTCCATAAAATCTGCAATCACAGATTCCACAAAACTAATCTTTATAACTTCTCCCAACAATCCCACTGGCAACGTTGCCCTTGAGCAAGACATAGTTGAGATACTTAAAACAGGTCTCATAGTAGTAGTGGATGAGGCTTATTTTGAGTTCGCTAAAACTTCAGTGCAAGACCTTGTAAATACCCATGAAAACCTCATTGTTTTAAGAACAATGAGCAAGTGGGCTGGTTTGGCTGGATTACGGGTAGGGTACGGGATTATGAGTCCGACAATAGCGAGGTATATGATGGAAATCAAGCCTCCATATAATGTGAATGTTGCCGCGGAAGCGGCATTAATAGCCTCCCTACAAGATTCAAATTATCTATTGGGTAATGTAGAGAAAATTATCGATGAGAGAGAGAGAATGTTCCACCTCCTATCCGAGGTCAAAGGTATAACTCCTTGGCCCTCAGATGGGAATTATTTACTTTGTGAATTTGGAGAAAAAGAGGCCGTAAGGGTATTTAAGGAGCTGGCCTCTAAGGGTATATTCGTAAGGAACTTTAAATCTGAGCGACTCGAAAATTTTTTCAGAATAGCGGTGGGAAAACCTGAAGAAACTGATTTGTTAATCGACGCTCTGGAACAAATTATGTGAGGTATCAAATGAGCGTATCGGAAGAGCGAGCTTCTAGCCAATCTAGGGAAACGGGTGAAACAAATATATCTGTTTCAATCAATTTGGATGGTTCGGGAATTTATTCTGTCGATACGGGGAATGGAATGTTTGACCACATGTTGGCTCAGCTTTCAAGACATGGTCTGATAGATTTAAATTTGACTGCCTCTGGTGACTCCCATGTCGGTTGGCACCATATCGTTGAGGACACCGCTATTGTCTTGGGAAGGGCTTTCAAAGAAGCAGTAGGGGAGGGTGTTGGGATAGTCAGAATGGGTCACTGCTATGTACCTTTAGATGAGGCTTTAGTGTTGACGGCAGTTGATTATAGTGGTCGAGGATATTCGGTGATAGATGCTCCTCTTACTGAAAGCGACCTTGGCGGGCTTCCTTCAGATTTGATACGACATTTTATGGAAACTTTCTCAAGGGAGGGTGGCTTTAATCTCCATTTGAAAGTTCTTGCAGGAATGAACAATCACCATATAGCTGAAGCTTGCTTCAAGAGTCTAGCAAGGTCTATGAAAGACGCATTGTCTGCTGACCCGCGCCAAGCAGATATGATAGCGAGTACTAAGGGTACTATCTCTAGCTAATGATTGTTGCTCTATCTGTCAGCGGGTGTGATTTCAAATCGATAATTTTCGATGATGGGATTTGCCAAGAGCCTTTCGCACATATCAGCTATAACATCGTTGCACTCTGATATTGTTTTGGCGTTGAGTGATAGTTCAATAAATTTACCTGCTCGCACGTCATCTATAGACTCAAAACCCAATTGCTTTAGGCCTTCCGCTATCGTCATTCCCTGAGGGTCACTTACTGTGGGTTTTAGACTTATGAATATTTCAGCTTTAAATTTCATAGCTTCTCTTAATTTGCATATGGTTCCGGAGAGTTAGGTGAGTTGTGATGAGAGTCTATGAAGTCTATGATTTTGTCCTTGTCGTAGTTATTGAGAGACTCAATAAAAGTCCATGCTGTAAGTGTGATTTTTCCTTCGGTTCCAGGATAAGGTGATAGAAGGACCTTCATGTTCTCCTCTCTAGCTCTACGCACAATGCCTTCTAATTCTGAAATTATGTCCTCGCAATCCTCCGGGCAGTTATAGGTTATTGATATACCGCCATGTTCAAGGTTATGGATTCTTTTTTCTTCAGGGATGAAGGAATCATGTATACCCCAACTAACTGGAGCGAGTGGTTGGGGGTAGTGCCAACCAGACGTTGCCGGTGCACTATTATATGGGGGATGTTCTGTCCCCTCTTGGATATGTTCTCGACCTTGACTCTCCATCTTCTTACCAGGACCTTCCGGAGCCTCTGTGTTTGAGCCTCCTCCTATACCCCCGATCATGGGAAGTATTAGGGAGATTATGAGTAGGCTTGCGACCCCTACGATCCCTATTCCAATCAGCCACCTTGTTACTTTACTTTTTTTCTGCTTTCTTTCTCTTCTGGCTGCTCGTGCTTGTGTTGGAGTTAATTTGTTGTTACTAGTAGTCATGTCTTCTTCCTATTGTAGGATGGCGCCGGTCAGCTTACTGAAGGCTTCCTCATAACGCATGGCAGTCTTGGATACTATTTCTTTTGGTAACGGTGGTGCGGGTGGTTCTCTATTCCAGTCTTGGTTGGTGAGCCAGTCCCTGACGAATTGTTTGTCAAAATTGGGCTGTGTTTTACCTGGTTGGTACTTTGTAGCATCCCAAAATCTGCTAGAGTCCGGAGTTAGTATTTCGTCTATCAAAGTTAATTGGTCATCGATGAATCCGAATTCTAATTTAGTGTCAGCTATTATTATTCCTTTTGTTAAAGCAAAGCTGTGGGCGAAGTTGTAAATCTCTAAGGTTAAGTTCTTCAATTTTTCAGTTAAATCATAGCCTACTAAGTTTGCCATTTGAGAAATGCTTATGTTTTCATCGTGTCCTTCTTCAGCCTTGGTTGCAGGAGTGAATATAGGACTTGGAAAGGCGTCAGCTTCGACCATCCCTGGTTGGAAACTCTCGCCTGCTACCATTCCGGTTGATTCGTACTCAGCCATCGCACTTCCAGTTATATAGCCTCTTGCAACGCATTCCACATCGATGCGGTCAGCTTTTCTGACGTACATTCCACGCCTTCGAACTGTTTCGGGCAAGGTGACGTCTTCGATGGCTGAATTTATTAAATGATTCGCGCAAATATGCTTTGTTTTTTCCAACCAAAACATGGACATTTGGTTCAAAACGGCCCCTTTACCTGGAATCGGAGTGGGGATTATCACGTCGTATGCAGATATTCGGTCTGTTGATACCATTAATAATGTGTCAGGGGCGATATTATGGGTATCTCTGACTTTTCCTCTGTATGCCAGGTCGGGCAGTGGAGATTCTGTTAGTGCTTCTGGTTCGAGTGTCATAGGCCAGCTTTTTCGAAAATTTTTGCAACATACTTAGTGTAATTGTCGTAGTTAAATAAGTCTTTCATTTCCTGTTCGTTTATTAGAGAGTTTACCCGCGTGTCATTTTTGACAAGGTCACGAAAATCACTATCTTCATCCCAGGTGCGCATTGAATTTTCTTGGATTATTTTATAAGCCTCTTCTCTGTGTAGTCCCTTCTCAACTAGCAATAGCATGGTTCTCTGAGAAAACAGTAATCCTTTGGTAAGTTCCATATTTTGTAGCATTCGATCTTCGTGAACAACTAGGTCTTTGATTACCCCTGTCAGGAGATTAATCGCATAATCGAGAGCTAGACACGCATCGGGCAGGATTACTCTTTCCGCAGAGGAATGACTGATGTCTCTTTCACCCCACAGAGCTACGTTTTCGATCGCTGTAACTGCATGACCCCTTATCAATCTGGATAATCCACATATACGCTCAGTTAACTCAGGGTTTCGCTTGTGTGGCATCGAAGATGATCCGGTTTGTCCTTCCCCAAATGGCTCCTCTAACTCCCGAATCTCCGTACGTTGCAGACCTCTTATTTCTGTCGCTATTTTTTCCAACGTTGCTGCGACAAGAGCTAAAGTGGTTACAAAATGGGCATGTCGATCTCTCTGTATTACCTGATTTGAAACTGGAGCAGGAGCTAAACCTATTTTGGAACAAACATATGCCTCAATTTCAGGTGGGGCTGTGGCATGCGTTCCCACAGGGCCGGATATTTTACCTACTTTTACAGAATCGATTGCGTGGGATAGTCTGGATCGGCCTCTCTTTATTTCGTCCCACCAAAGAGCGAGTTTCAGTCCTAGGGTTACTGGTTCTGCGTGAACCCCATGAGTCCTTCCCATCATTAAAGTGTCTTTGTATTTCAGTGCCTTTTCTTGCAAGGAGTTTTCTAGGTGATCGAGTTCCCTGTCTAATAGCGATCCCGCCTCTACCAGTTGCATACTGGTAGCAGTATCCCATACGTCACTTGTAGTAAGACCTTGGTGTAACCATCTACCTTCGTCTCCTAGACCTGCAGTTGTAGATTGTAAGAAAGCTGTCATATCGTGTTTGGTCTTTTTCAAAATGTCCTGAAACAGGTCGAAATCATATGTTGCGGACTGAAGTTTCAGCATATCTTTTTCAGGAATTAGCCCTTGCTGCGTCCATGCTTCACAAACGGCTATTTCTATAGCTAACCAACTATCATATTTATTCTGGTCGGACCAGACCCGTTTCATTTGTGGTCGTGAATAGCGTTCAATCATATTTTATTAAGTCCATAATTGGTTTTTTCCTATCCGATATCCTTGGCAATGTCGTTTCTCATGTAGATGTCTTTAAAAAAGATTTTTCTTGCATCAGCGTATGCTGTAGATTTCGCTAGTTCCATATTTTCTGATACTGCGTTGATTGACAGTACCCTTCCACCGTTCGTAATTACGTCACCTTCAGGGTTAGTTGTGGTGCCAGCATGGAATATTTTTGTTTTACCGTCAAGATTACCAAGCCCACTGATTTTATGCCCAGTTGAGTAGGAATTAGGATACCCTCCTGATGCCACGACAATGGCAACAGATGCATCTGTACTCCACTCAACATCTGACGTTTTCAGAGTTCCGTTAGCACAAGCCACAGCGACATCAAGTAAGTCCGATTTCAAAAGTGGTAACAATACTTGGGTTTCGGGATCTCCAAGTCTACAGTTAAACTCTATAACCTTTGGCCCGTCTTTTGTAATCATCATTCCTGCAAATAGCGTTCCAGTAAATGCTTCATATTCTTTTCTCATTCCATCGATTACTGGCTTGACCACAAGGTTCATAATCTCGTCTTTAATTTTTTGGTTCCAAATATGAGGAGGAGAATATGCTCCCATTCCACCTGTGTTCGGCCCTGTGTCTCCTTCACCTATCCTCTTGTAATCGCAAGCAGCTACTATTTCAGAAACTGATTTTCCATCTGTGAACACAAATGCACTCAATTCCCAACCGTCCAAAAATTCTTCAATCACTAAGGTTGTTCCTGCGGTCCCAAAAACCTTTTCAACCATAATCTCGTTGATCGCAGAAACAGCCTCGAGCCTATTTTGGCAAATATATACACCCTTACCAGCTGCCAAACCATCTGCTTTTACAACTGTGGGAAATGACGATATGTCGTCTATATATGCGATCGCCTCAAGAGGTTCATCAAAGGAGGTATATGAAGCCGTAGGTATATCCCACTTCTTCATAACTTTCTTAGCAAATGATTTGCTGGATTCCAACCTGGCGGCTGCAGCTCTTGGTCCAAATATGGGTAATTTTGCCTCCGAAAAAACATCTACAATGCCAGATGCCAAAGGTGCTTCAGGCCCCACGATGGTCAGGTCAATATCACGTTCCTTGGCAAAATTTAAAAGAGCATCTATGTCCGTGTCAGATATATTTAAATTAATCCCGAGGGATTGAGTCCCGGCATTTCCAGGAGCTATGTAAAGCTTGTCTAATTTGGGACTCTGCTTAATTTTCCAGGCAATGGCATGTTCTCGGCCACCGCTACCAACAAGTAATACTTTCAAGTGGCTTTACCTACCAATATGGCTTATTTGGGCAAACAGTGTTCGCAAATAATTTGTTACTTTCAACATTTTATTTATCTGTAAATGAATTTTCTACTCCGTAAAAGTTCAATGCATTAGAACTAAATACTTTCTGCGCCTCTTTCTGTCCTAGGAACTTTATTATTTTTAAGAAATCATTATCTGCATATTTTCTTCGGGCTCTGGTTGATGGTAAGTCAGTACCGAACATGAGAGTTTTCGGACTAAGGTTATGAATTTGTTTTATAGCTTTCTCAACGTCAAGATCAACTCTCCCAAAACCTGTTGCTTTGATAGTTAAGCCGCTCCGGATGAGATTCAGGAGAAGCTCAAAGTTAGAATCTGACACTCCTAAATGGTCAATGCATACTTTGGGAAGAGCGGGAATTATGTTCTTTAATTCGTGTAGTGATTTTGGTCCGAGATATAGTTCTACATGCCAGCCCACCAGGTTATATATCCGATTTGCTATGGTGAGTAAATCCTCAGATCCGGCGGATCCTCCTCTGTTCAGATTAAACCTAACTCCTCTAACACCATGGCTATGAAGATTCATTATCTCTTCGTCACTGGTTGTCTCTGGAATCTGGGTTACTCCCACGAATCCAGTTCCCAATGTACCTAATGCATCAACGAGGTATGTTTGATCAAATCCTTGAAATGACCCTGAGACTACTACACCTCCCTCTAAAGTGTAGCGAGCCATACGGTCCCTGTAATCTTCTATAGTGAATTGATCTGGTATGTAGCCGTTATTTGACTGAATAGGATAACCATTCTCGATGATGTGAAAATGGCTGTCGAAAATGGGATGTTTTTGTAGTTCGCTCACTCCCATTCAATAGTACCGGGAGGTTTACTAGTTATGTCGAAAACAACTCTATTGACGTCAGGAACTTCGTTGGCAATTCGGCTTGAGATACTTGATAGAACATCGTATGGCAAACGTGCCCAGTCTGCTGTCATTGCGTCGTCGCTTTTGACTGCCCTAATTGCTATTACGTGCCCATATGTCCTGAAGTCTCCAGTAACGCCGACTGATCGAGAACCGGTTAGCACAGCAAATGTTTGCCAAAGTTCTCTGTATAAGCCATTAGCTTTAATTTCATCCATTACTATCCAGTCGGCTGCCCTAAGAGTTTCGAGTTTACTGTGCGTCACTTCACCCATTATTCTTATGGCTAAACCGGGTCCAGGGAATGGTTGTCTATAAACCATTTCTTCTGGTAGACCGAGTTCCAGACCCACCTCTCTCACTTCGTCTTTGAAAAGGTACCTAAGAGGCTCGACCAGTTCCAATTTCATGTGCTCTGGAAGTCCGCCAACGTTGTGGTGCGTTTTTATAGTGGCCGAAACACTATTTTCTGGACTTGCGCTTTCGATGACGTCTGGGTACAACGTACCCTGAGTTAGGAAGTCAACTTGCCCCAACCTTGCTGCCTCTTCGTCGAATACATTGATGAATTCGCTACCTATTATTTTCCTTTTTTGTTCAGGATCTATAACTCCCTTCAGAGATGAAAGGAAGCGTTCAGTTGACTCACTGAAAATAAGGTTAACGTTGAGGTATTTTTCGAAAGTGTTTTTTACCCTGTCAGGCTCTTCTTTTCTCATGAGACCATTATTCACAAATATACAGGTGAGCTGATCTCCAACAGCTTTGTGCACAAGTGTGGCTGCGACAGCGGAGTCTACCCCTCCAGAAAGAGCACATATTACTTTTCCACTACCAACTTGTGCCTTTATTCTATCGACAGATTCATTGACGAAATTTCCAGAAGTCCATAACTCTCCCATTCCACAAATTTTGTAAAGAAAATTGTTAATAATATCGACACCATGGGGAGTATGGGCAACTTCAGGATGAAATTGGATCCCCAACATTCCTTGGTCATTAGCTGTGACTGCGATAGGAGCATTGTCTGTATAGGCTCTTGAACTGAACCCAGGTGGGAGTTCTGTAATTTGATCAGCATGACTCATCCAAACAGGAATAGATGATGGTAGTCCATCTAGAAGAGGTTCGTCGGTGGAATTTTGGTGTAGTACGGCATGACCGTATTCTCTTTTATTTGCAGGAGCGACTTTACCACCAAGTTGGTGAACCATGACCTGCATTCCGTAGCATATACCTAGTATAGGTAAACCACATTCATAGACCCAGCTTGGTGCCAGTGGGGGATTTTCGTCGTATACACTTGCTGGCCCTCCCGAAAGCACGACTCCCCTCGGATTCAGTTCTTTAACAGAATCCCACGTGGCAGCATATGAGACTATCTCACAATAAACTTTACTTTCTCTTATCCGTCTTGCGATAAGGCGGCTATATTGAGACCCAAAATCTATCACCAATACAGATTCTCGTTGAGGAACGTGACTCGAAGGGTTTGGGGTAGTGTGCCCAACCTTCTCTTGGGATATCTCAAGGTATGCAGATACTTCCAAGTCGTCACTTGAGGTGATTCTTCTTGTATGATCAGACGATGAATTTGAACTCATATAGGTGATTTACGCTCCAATTCTCATGCTATACTCGCCTCATTAGGAACAAAGGAATTAGGTCAATTCCACAAGTATTATCGGTAAGTGAAAAATCTCTGACATTAGCTGTCGATATTTTATTAGATGGCGGTGTTGTTTGCATACCCACCGACACAGTGTATGGGCTAGCGTCACGTGTTGATAATGATATTGCAGCTAAAAGAATTTATGAAATAAAAGGTAGAGGCTTTGCCTCTCCGTTACCGATATTATTAGATTCTGAAGTGTCATTGGCGCAGTATTGCCCTTATGTGAATAGCTTATCTAGAAAGTTAGCTCAAGAATTTTGGCCCGGTGCGCTAACGATAGTTCTTAGAAAAAATGAAGAAATTTGTGATTCTGCTACTGGAGGACTAGCGACAGCTGGGTTTCGTGTGCCGGCAAGTCAAGTGACCAGAAGGATTTGCAGTCTGGTCGGAGGGGCGGTAACTGGCACCAGTGCAAATAAAACAGGGCTCCCCTCTGCTAAAAGTGCCCAGGAAGCCTTTAGCCAGCTTAAAGATTCGTCCTTAGATTTGATCATTGATGGCGGATCAACACAGTCAGATACCGCATCCACAGTTATAGATTGTACCGATGATGTTGTTACTGTTTTGAGACTTGGAGCAATTTCGGTATCCTCTTTAAGGGAAGTTTTGGGCAATGACGTTCAATTCAAGGAAGGAATTTAATTTTTTGCAGGACCGAATAAATCAAGAAGTTCTAAATGAGCTAAGTATGGTGTTTGAAAGTCGGACTCTTCCGCTATATGGGATGATGTCCTATCACTTTGGCTTTACAGAAGAATTTAAAACAGACTATCCCGTCTCTCATGGAGTGTCTTTTTTGACCCTTTTGGACATTTTCGGACTTGCTTGGGAAAATGCACTTCCAGCCGCAGCGGCTCTAGAATTGGTTAACGGATTTTGTCTAATACATGATGACATTGAGTCTGGACAACCACAGAGAGACGGAAGAGATGCTCTTTGGTGGATATGGGGGCCCGCTCAGGCAATAAATGCAGGTGATGGTATGCATGCTCTAGCGAGGATGACAGCCTTGAAAATGATTGAAAAAGGACATTCATCAGAAATTACATACCAGCTCATAAACATATTGGACAAAGGTGGTTTGACGGCATGTGAGGGGCGCTTCAGAGATCTTGAAATGCAGGAACGTCTCGATGTTTCAACCGACTCATACAACTCTATGGCAATTGATAGGAGTGGAGCTTTAATATCGGCGTCTCTGGTCATGGCCGGGTTGGTTGCTGGGAAAAATGAAAACGAACTTGAAAGTTTAGAAAAATGTGGGAAATACATAGGTTTAGCAAATCATATATCTTCTGACATGGAGCAGCTTTGGGGAATGACTGAAGAGAACAATTTAGAATTTCTCAATAAAAAGAAATTATTTCCTGTTGTGTTGGCAATGCAATTTGCTGGCCCCTCTGAAAAGAGACAACTAGGTGATGTATATTTCAAGAGAGTTTTGGAGAAAGACGATCTGGCCAAAGTTTTGGGTACGATTGAGAATTTGGGAGTAAAGCAAAAGAGCCTGGATAGAATAGAAGAGCTAATTAATTCCGCTGAACAATGCCTCGCCAGTGTTGGTTTGAATACGAGTGAGGTACATCAATTAATGGCGGTGACTTGTACAAAAGTGGGATGATTTGATTTGGTGCCACTCAAGAAGACGGTAAGGGATATAGAGCTATCTGAACAAAAGATATTGGTTCGGGTGGATTTTAATGTGCCTTTCAGCCCCGGAACATTGGAGATAGCGAATACCAACCGTATTAGCGCATCGATCCCCACTTTGCAGTATCTACTAGATAAAGGCGCTTCTGTAATTATCTGTTCCCATCTAGGTAGACCAAATGGTAGGGAGGTGGAAGGACTCAGTTTGAAGCCTATTTGGGACAAATTGAATCAAATGCTTGGGTTGCATTCCCAATTTTGTCCATCTTTAGATTTCTCTGAAATTTCGGCAGTTGCCAAAAAACTTAATGTAGGAGACGTTTTACTGCTGGAAAATTTAAGATTTCATAAAGGGGAAGAATCTAACGATCTGAAATTTTCGCAAAATTTGGCTAAATTGGCGGATGTATACGTGAACGATGCTTTTGGTGCGGCTCATAGAAACCATGCGTCCGTTCAAGGAATCACTAATTACATACCCTCAGTGGCTGGCTTGTTGTTGGAGAAAGAGATACTTTCGTTGCAAAGTGTGTTAACCGCGCCTAAGAGACCATTCACAGCAGTACTTGGAGGCGCCAAGGTATCAGACAAAATTAATGTGGTTAGGAACTTGATGACAGTTGCCGATAATATTCTTATCGGAGGAGGTATGGCGGCGACTTTTCTTGCTGCGGAGTCAGTTTTTGTAGGGGATTCAAAGGTTGAGGAATCGTTTATTGATTCTGCGAGACAGCTGATGAAAGAATCTCGGGCTCTTGATTGTGAGATTGTCTTACCGACGGATGCTGTGGTATCTAAAAGCTTTGGCCCGAATTCCTCCAACAGAATATGTGATGTGTCCGATATTCAGAAAGGGGAAATGCTTTTAGATGTAGGTCCTAGTACATCAATACTTTTCAAAGACGTTTTGAGCGCGACTGCTTCGGCTCTATGGAATGGACCTATGGGTGTTTATGAATGGCCACAATATCTGAAGGGAACTAAAACAGTGGCAGAGTCGCTTTCACGAGAAGATATTACCTCTGTAATAGGCGGGGGTTCCACCGTGGATGCTGTCTCAAGCCTTGGTCTCGAGGCACGTATGGATCATGTTTCTACTGGTGGCGGAGCTTCACTAGAGTTTCTGGAGGGTAGGGACTTACCCGGGATAATGTCCCTGATGGATGTTTAGTTGGACCAATGTGAGGAGTATTTAGTACTTGATTGACTTTCCTTATCTTTCAGATGTTGTTAGACCCACTTCCTCACGGATTGTCATGGTTGTTGTTGACGGATTGGGTGGCATGCCTCATCCGGAATATGGTAAATCCGAACTTGAATTTGCTGATTTACAGACACTAGATGCATTGAGTGCGTCTTCATCACTTGGCTTGACCACCCCTGTGCTTCCTGGAATAACTCCAGGCAGCGGGCCGGGGCATATGGCTTTGTTTGGATATAACCCGGTCAAATACCTGTTAGGGCGAGGAATTCTGGAAGGAATGGGTATTGGAGCTGACATATGCCAGGGGGATGTTGCGGCAAGAGGGAACTTTTGTGTCCTTGGCGAGCAAGGAAATATCCTAGATAGACGGGCTGGTAGATTGGATACTGAGACATGTAAAGCTCTCTGTGCAGAATTAAACGAAATCAAAATAGACGGGGTAGATATAAAAGTTTATCCAGTCATGGATTACCGTTTTGTTTTGGTTATAAAGGGGCAAGGTTTGTACCCCAATGTCTCTGAAACTGACCCACAAATCGAAGGAGTCCACCCTCTGGTCGCTCAGCCATTAAGTTCGGATGCCCAAAGCACTGTAGGCATCGTTAAAGAGTTTGTATGTAAAGCAACTGAATTACTAAGTTCTTCTGAGGGCGAGGCTAACGGAATACTTCTTAGGGGATTTTCTAGCCTTCCTACGTTACCTGACTTTGGGCGTCAATATGCTTTAAACCCTGCAGCAATTGCGGCATATCCTATGTACAAAGGTCTAGCAGGGTTGATAGGCATGGACGTTATACAAAGTGAACAGACATTTGAGGGAGAAATCGATGCTTTGGAAGCCAATTTCGATGACGGACATAATTTTTTCTTTCTTCACTATAAACCCGCTGATAGTGCAGGGGAGGATGGAGATTTCATAGCTAAAGTTCGTCAGCTGGAGAATTTCAGCCATCAAATTAATAGAGTTATAGAGATGGAACCTGACGTTTTAGTTATCTGTGGAGATCATTCAACGCCTTCATTTACAGCCTCCCATAGCTGGCATCCTGTACCTGTCTTGATTAAATCTACATATTCTGAAGGCACAGGAACAGTATTTAATGAAAAAACCTGTCGTGAAGGGGCTCTAGGCACTATGCAGGCAGAACATCTAATGCTCCAGGTCTTGGCCCATGCAAATAAACTCAAAAAGTTCGGGCCGTAAATATATATCCATATGACAATATATATCTTCGGTAATTGGAAAATGAACTTAACGGCCGATGAATCTGTTTCATTAGCCGCTAATATCCTGGAACAGACAAACACAATACCTGAAAGTGATGTCTGCATATCGGTTTTCCCGGCACTCCCCAACATTTATCCAGTTTATGACGCCATAAATGGGGGAAATATTCTTATAGGTGCGCAAAATATACATACGGAGATATCTGGTTCCTTTACTGGTGAAACCTCAGTGGCAATGCTAGATGGGGTTTGCGCTTATCTATTAGTCGGCCACTCTGAGCGTAGGGCATTATTCCAAGAATATAATGCAAACATAAACAGTAAAATAGCCTTGGCTATAGATTTTAATATTAGGCCTGTCCTTTGTGTAGGGGAACTTGATTATGAAGATAATCATGGTGCAAGTCCTGATTCGATTTTAACCAGCCAGCTAAACGAAGCTCTCCATGGGCTTCCATCGTCAAAAATAACTGAAATACTATTTGCCTATGAACCTTTGTCTGCTATAGGGACAGGTACCCCGATGTCCCCTGAATTGGTTGATAGAAAGCTAAAATTTATTAAGGAGACAGTCGCGTTCAAATCCGGTTCGACTATAGCCTCTAAGGATGTTGCGGTTATGTATGGTGGTAGCGTAACGCCAGATAATGCCACATCCTATTTAGGGCTTAAAAGTGTTGATGGCCTGTTAGTTGGCGGCGCTAGCCTTGTAGCCGATAGCTTTATAGAGATTTGCCATTTAGCAGGGAACTGACTTGTGATAGTTATTCTGGGTCCCACAGGTGT
>VFFS01000072.1 GCA_009392815.1 SAR202 cluster bacterium | reverse complement strand
CAGTAGCTTCTTTTTCCGAAATGCTGTGAATATACTCTGCTTTTCTTCTACTAAATTTATTATTAACTAACTCTTCTACCCCTATCTCCGCTATAGATTGCGGAGTTGGGAATGAGTAAAAGGTCCCTCCGTTAATGCTGGTGGAAACCCCATATAACTCGATAATTAGTGAACGTAGCATAGATGCCACATTGGTATTAATTTGTTGCCCGATAATTGCCGTGATCAAACCCTCATAGACGGTTAGGGTTTGGGGAATGTGTAGGCCTTTAAAAAGATTTACTAGGGGCTTCAAGATATCGTCGGATGCTGCAAATTCATAGAAGTCAGAAGGGTTCTGGTCTGCCCCAATAATTCTTAACAGCTGAGAGCACGCGAAATTCTCGGCAGAAATATCGCTATTTTGACTTTTAATGGTTATTTCTAACGACGATGTGCCAGTTGCGGCTGCTGAAGCAAGAATTGGTCCTGAAGGGGTATCAATGAGACGTTTGTAGACTTGGTTGTCATAAATGTCAGTTGCGTATTTGCCGCGATAAAATGAAGCGAATTCGCATGTTTTATTGAGATCGAAGGAATCTTTGGTCAATACTCGTCTGGTTTTTCTAATGATTTAGCACTTTAAAAAACAGCAATTGGATTTGCTGGTGAACCTGTTCCACCCTCAACATAGAGTGGGTTGATGGTTAACATAAACTCGTACTGTTTCTCCTCAGCGCAAACATTGGCGAGAGGTTCCAGAAGAGAATTGTCAACAAGTGCAACCCCGTATGCGAATATTACCCCGTGAACTGTCCAGGGAACGTCATATTCATTGGGAGAAGCATCCATCATATCCCAGCCCAATATAGAGATGTCATTGTTTTTAACAAATGGCAAGCACGAAGCGTGTAGACCTGGTCTGCCATCTGGAGTTCCCCATCTCCCGTCATTGGCAGCGGCGTATTTTTCTCTTCCGCTGTAGACAAATACAGCATCTCCCGGCAGGATTTCTATACCGTGAGACTTGGCTACATCTTCAAGCTCCCAACCGTGAACAGGATTATCCTTAGTAACGTATGGTTCATTTCTATGGAGAGGTATGTCTAGTAATATCCCACGGGTAAGTATGCCGTTTTTCCATTCATCAACAGTACCGTAGGTAGCTCCTCCGAATTTTATTATTTCTTCAGGGTTCTTTCCGTCCCACATCCCATCCTTGTTCCAAACATGACACAGGGCGTCTATGTGTGTTGTGGCAGTGCCATGATAAAACACCCCATAGTAGTCCATAGCAGCGCCGCCTTCAAAGGGGCGGGCTTCTTTGTGCATGTAGTGCTGTGCCGGTCTGGGATTATCTCCTGCAGGGGCAACAGGGAGTGGCCGGCTCAGAGATACAGATCGACCCTTCTTAACAAGACCGATAGCATCCAATCGCTTCTGGTCAGTAATTAGGTTGAGTGCTCCTGCACCACCATTCTCTCCCCACCGTCCCCAGTTCGTATCTCTCAAATACCCATCAACTTCTTTTTTACTAGGTACGTCCCTACCGGCCATTTCATGTCACCTCATGTCGAGTTAGGTCTATTTCTTCGCACAGCCATTTTCAAATTCAAGTAATCGACCTTTCATTCTGTCACTTATGCTTACGCATCCTACTCTGGGTCTGAATATCTGTCTCAGAATTATGAAACCTTCACAATAAGAATTTATTTACCTGAAATTGTTACACCAGCCATATCTTCCATGAAATTAGCTATTGCTGAATGGTCAAGATTTCCTTTTCCATCATTCATAAGGGAACCTATAATCTGTTGGCATAAGCTTGTGACCAACAATGGGACACCCACTTCTTTTCCTGTCAATATCGCATTATGGAGGTCTTTTTGGTGGAGAACGATGCGGAACCCAGGATCAAAATTCCCTTCAATCATCATAGGTCCTTTGGTGTTCATCACAGTACTACCTGCAAGACCACCTTTGATTGCATCAAATACTACCTGGGGGTCAATCCCAGATTTACGTGCTAGTACCATTGCTTCACCAAGTGCGGCGATATTTCCGGCTACTATAATCTGATTGGCAAGCTTAGTAGTATTTCCCGCTCCGTAGGGTCCACAGAGAACGATACTTCCTGACATTGCTGAGATGATGTCAAAGTTAGCGTCAAATATGTCTTTCTTTCCTCCCACCATGACGGCCAGTGTTCCATCTATTGCTCCCGTTTCTCCGCCACTTACAGGAGCATCGAGGAAATTCACGCCCGCTTCTTCGCACGCTGCCGCTATCTTCTGAGATGAGGCAGGCGCTATGGAACTCATATCGATGACTGTATCACCTTCCGATGCCCCTTCTAACACGCCACCTGGACCAAGAATAGCAGCCTCTGATTGGGGGGAATCAGGGACCATAGTTATGACTATCGGATTATTTGATGCCACTTCTGCCGCTGATGATGCTGCGATTGCACCATCTGTTGCCAGTTCCTCAACTGATTCCGCCACGATATCGTATACGGTCACACTGTAGTCTGCCTTAATTAGGTTTCGGACCATTGGCTTTCCCATGATTCCTAGACCGACAAAACCTATTTCACCTCTTGCCATCTCTAAATTCTCCTAATATATATTTCTGATTTTTTGCACAAAAACTATGGATGTGTACTAAAACGTATGTAATTAGATCACTTCCCCTCATCGTAGATTATAGGCGGGAGTTAAATATGGTCAAGAAATTATCCTATGTAGGTAATATCCAATGTAGGAAAAAGACCTCTGATATCATGAGCATCCAACAAATCCTAATGGTTTAGTCTTGGAGTAAGTTGATAATAAATATATAGGTAATAATTTAAGGAGGTGATGTAGTGGTGGAGCTCACATCAGAACAAATCAAGTCTGTTGGTGAAATGCAAACCTGTGCAGTTTCCAACGCAATTGAGGGATTGAATATTCGGTCTCGTACAGAAGGTTTTATGGGACCGAACATCAAGAGCATGTTTCCGAATATGGGAACTATGGTTGGTCACGCTGTAACAGCGGTTATCAAGGCCTCTACCCCGCCTTCAGACAATATGAATTTCTCACGTGTGACCTGGGTGGACGAGATCTTAAAAATTCCAGGGCCTCGGGTTATAGTCATGAAGGATTTGGATCATCCAAATGTGATTGGATCTTTCTGGGGCGAAGTGCAAAGTGCAATCCACAGCTCGCTTGATTGTGCGGGTGTGGTGACAGATGGGGGAGTTAGGGATTTAGATGAAATGCAGGAATGGGGATTTAATGCCTTTGCGACTACTGAACTTGTTTCGCGGGCTAATGTACATCTAGTTGAGGCCAACATTCCAGTTGAGATAGGTGGGGTGGTAGTAAATCCCGGTGACTTATTGCTAGGAGATAAGCATGGGGTTATAAGTATTCCCAGTGAAATAGTTGCGGACTTGCCGGCTGCAATAGCTAAGGTAGAGGCAGGTGAAAAAGAGATAATCGATGTTTGCAGGGAGCAAGATTTTTCTCCTGAGAAACTTAAAGATATTCTTCGTCAACGCTATGGCGGGTAGGCTGAAGTCAATTTCAATGTGTGAAGGGTAATTATATCTATGGTGAACACCAAAGTAGTTTTTCTAACTGGTCTCAATCAAGCAATAATAGATGAAGTTGTCTCCTATGTACCTGACAATTTTGACTTAACTGTTTTTGGCAAATCGGATCTTGAAAAGGATCAAATTGACGCTGTAAAAGATGCTGACTTTCTGTTGTGCTATGGGATGGAGCCAACTGATGCAGTTGTACGAAGTGCTCAGGAATGTAAACTGGTTCAACTCTTGGCCGCTGGGTATGATCGCATGAACCTAAAATTGCTCCAGGATCTTGAGATTCCTCTGGCTAACAATGGCGGGGCGAACTCGTGGGCAGTCTCAGATCATGCTGTTTTACTCATGCTTACTTTGTATAAGCAACTGATCGCTGCCGACGTGGCTACGAAGTCGGGGGACTGGAGCCTACCTATTACAGGACAAAACACTTTCGAGATGGCAGGTAAAACAGTAGGCATTCTAGGTATCGGCAATATTGGAAAACAGGTTGCTCGCAGGGTTCAAGCCTTTGATGCGAAAGTTCAGTATTTTGATATATATCCCTTGGATGACAATACAAATAAGTCGTTGGATGTTGAATTGGTCTCTTTAGATCAGCTGTTTCGAAGTTCAGACATTATTTCCTGCCACACGCCGCTGACGAAAGATACGCATCATATAGTCGATTTGCAAAGACTTGAACTCATGAAGTCTTCGGCTGTCTTGATTAATACTTCTAGGGGTCCGGTGGTCGACGAGGGAGCTCTGATAAAAGTTCTTCAGGAAGGTAAAATTGCAGGTGCCGGTCTTGATGTCTTTGAAAAAGAACCTGTGGATCCAGAAAATCCTCTGTTGAAAATGTCCAATGTAGTTGCCACACCTCATACTGCGGGAACCACTTGGGACACATGGGCACGTCGCGCGCAGTTCGGGTTTCAAAATATGGAAAGAATTTTAAGAGGTGAGGCTCCACAAGCAGTCGTTAGGGATTTTGACTCCTGATAGGGCTAAACACCTTCTTATGTAGAGGTGTAACACAATGACCATAGTGAGGGAGAGGCTTGAAGAAAGGGAGGAACTGCTTTCACTTTTTGCTACTCGGGCAACCCAGACTAAAGGGAGACTGATTCCAGAAGAACCTTGTGAGATTAGGACGGATTTTCAACGTGACCGTGATCGCATAGTTCACTGCAATGCTTTCAGGCGTATAAAACATAAAACACAAGTGTTTATAGCTCCCCAGGGGGATCATTTTGTTACTAGATTGACACATACCCTCGAAGTCGCTCAAATTGCGAGGACGATCTCTAGAGCATTGAATTTAAATGAAGATTTGACAGAGGCTATGGCTCTCGGACATGACATGGGACACACCCCTTTTGGTCATATTGGAGAGGATGAACTTAACAAACTTCATTCCGGTGGATTTAGACACAACCATCAGAGCCTTCGTATCGTTGATAAACTCGAAAAAGAAGGGAAAGGCCTAAATCTCACCTGGGAAGTTCGACAGGGAATTTTGCATCATTCAAAGCCTAGGGGTGATTTTCTTTCCCCAGGTTTAACGGAAGGAATGAGCTTGGAGGCACAAGTGATAAGAATCTCTGATGCCGTTGCTTATTTGAATCATGATTTACTAGATGCTTTCAGGGCAGGGGTTCTCACGGAGACTTCGATTCCGCGATACATACAGGAAATTCTAGGGGAAAGGCACTCTCAGCGTATCAACACCATGGTTAATGACATAGTAACCACCTCTCAGGAGGCTATGGACTCCGTAGGTTTGGACATCGCCCCAGAAATTAAGATGGGTGTGGACTTAAGAGATGCCGTTTATGCTCTCCGGGAATTCATGTTCCAGAATGTGTATGTGCCAGAAGATAAAGGGGAAGAAGGAACCACTGCTAGGAAGATAATCGTTTTACTATTTGGACACTATCATCAGAAGAAACATCTAATCCCAGAAGATTTTCAGATTCGAAGTGAAACTTTTGATGATGCCGTCAAAGACTATATTTCAGGCATGACGGACCAGTATGCCATAAGAGTTGCGGAATCTGTTTCACCAGGAATAGCTCACGTTTTCAAAGGAAGAACTCTTTAAATATTACAGAGTCCATTTTGATGATAATTCAGATGATTTGCTCCCTGCTATAATCTGGGAATGAGTCCTATATCAAACGATTCTCAGGAAATTCATTCAGATCATCGGGACGCACTCTATTCAAGAATAGTTCAAAATAATGTTGCGCGAATAGAAGAACACTTAGAGGCAATGCAACGTGACCCTCATGGACTGGAGTTTGCTCCTTGGAAAAAAGAGGTAGATGAAATCTGGAAGAGCTCATTTGAACGAATCAATCAGATGGGAGAATATTCCCAGAGGAGTATTCTTGAGTCGATTCGGGAGACTTGGGTCCATTACATAACTCATTACGGAGCAGTAGATGTGCAGTCCTAGCTGAAGACTACTTATCTTCAGGTTGGAATCAGGTTGGAATATAGAAAGAGGGAGTTTTACAATGCCGGCTGGAGACAGACCATTTCCTATACCCAATCTTGCTCAGGCAAGGCAGAAATCTTCGATGGCGCATCAGATTTTAGTGAAGTTTAAAGAGCAAGGCCTCGAGGAAAATTATGATGAGGATCTGGCAAAACTCTGTACTGATTTAGGTGATTTATGGAGTTCACAACTAGTATTCAGAGAGCGGCTTGGAGATTTTCTGGACATTGAAATTGCCCAAGATGATACTTGGAATAAGTTCGGTGACTGTTTGGCCGATTTATGTTCGGAGCTTGAACACATGGCTTGGCATATTCAAAGTGTCAAGGACCCAATCGAGCGTATAGCTCAACGCTCATATAGTGCAGATGATCAGAATCCTTCTTAGACGAGAGTAGTGTAGTTGGCTGATACTGATGAAATAAAATCAAGATTAGATATTGTTGAGATTGTTTCAGAGCGCGTGCAACTTCAGAAAGCAGGACGCAATTACAAAGCTAACTGTCCCTTTCACAACGAAAAGACCCCTTCATTTATTGTAGATCCCAGTAGACAGTCTTGGCGTTGTTTCGGTCAGTGTTCTGAAGGCGGAGATGTATTCAATTTCTTGATGAAGGTCGACCAAATAGAGTTTGGTGAAGCCCTTGGACTTTTAGCCCAGCGTGCAGGGGTAGATATAGATTCAGGAAGAGATACTGGGAACACAAATCTACAGTTTGAAATAAATAATATAGCTTCCAATTTTTACCAAGAAGCACTTGTTTCCCCTGAAGGATCCGTTGCACGGGCGTATTTGGACAAACGGGGTGTTTCTTCTGAGATTGGTGATAAATTTGGCCTTGGTTATAGCCCACGTGGTCGAGATTCCCTGAAAACGCACTTGTCTTTTCATGGTGTTGATCTTGGTAAGGCAGTGGAATGTGGACTTCTAACGGAATCGGAAGATGGCGTAACGAGAGATTTTTTCTGGGGACGACTTATGTTTCCAATTCACGATCGTCAAGGCAGGGTTGTTGGGTTTGGAGCTAGAGCTCTGGATGATGCGATGCCAAAGTATATTAATACGGCGGCAACCTCTGTTTTTGATAAAAGAAGAACGTTGTACGGTTTTCATTTATCGAGGGAGGCTATTCGAAGTTCCAACGAGGGCGTTATTGTTGAAGGTTATATGGATGTAATTGCCGCTCATCAGTTTGGTTATAAAAATGTTGTCGCATCCATGGGAACAGCTCTTACTCCTGAGCAAGTCCAACAGCTTCGAAATATTGCGTCTTCATATGTCCTTGCACTAGATCAGGACTCGGCTGGAAAAGAGGCAACCTTGAGAAGTCTGGAGACCTCATGGAAGATATTTGAAGATAGGGCAAGGACCAGAAATCGTGATATGTTCGCCTACAACCCTATTAAGCTGAAGGTGCTATCGTTGCCAGAGGGCAAGGATCCGGATGAATTTATGAGGTCTGGTGAAGGTGATTGGTCAAAGGTACTAGAGTCCGCCTTGCCTGTTATGGATTATTTAATTCCCGTGCTGGTAGAAAAATTTGATATTCAGTCTTTGGGTGGGAAAGAGAGAGTAGTAGGTGCTTTAGCTCCTCTTCTACGGACTATGAGTCCGTTTGATAGAGATGACTATGTTGCGGTCCTTGCGAAAGTCCTCGATGCGTCCCCAGAGACGGTTAGAATAGCTCTGCAGAAAACCCCCTTTAGAACACCTAGAGGACATAAGGATTCAAATGATTCTATAGATAGCCGGATCGAAGGGTCTTTGGTAAATACGTATGAATCTGAAGACAAGGCACGTAATGGTATTGTTGAATCTAAGAGTATATTTTCGAAAAGGCCTTTAGGTGTAGATGATCATCTTTTGAGGCTAATCGTTTCTAGGCCTGATCTTCGGACGACCGTGTCGGATATGAATATTGAGGCGGATTTCTTTGACCGTACGGAAGATAAAGAACTCTACAGTCTTTGGATGTCAGTAGACCTAAAAGAAAAAGAAGAGTTTGAGGCCAAGTTAGACGGTATATTGAAGGTAAGATATCAGCAACTTACGAAAAATTCGCTTCCTCCTATGACTCTAGCTGAGGCCCAGATGGATTTGGATTATCGAGCTAGAAGGGTTATTAGAAACCAACTTAAATTACAGGCACATAGTATTGTTACTGCTAGGGATGGAGTAGAGACTCCACCTTCCGATAAAGATAATGAAACCCTAAATAGTATTAATAAACAGATAATGGAAACTGAGAATCCACTCAGATACAGTAAATAGATATGCGAGATTTGGTAAAATAGGAAACACTACTGTTCGTAGTGATGTGATGGATTCTGTTAGTGAGGGTTGGAAGAAAAGGGAGTTAGTCTAAATGGACCAGGATAATGCTAAATTGAGTTTGGGTGGAGAATCTGAGCTGCTGGACGGTGCAATCAGTAGTAGCCGTCAGAAAGAAGATGGCTACCGTGCTGATGATAGTGAAACTGATAATGAAGCCGTTGAAATTGAAGAAGATGAAGAAGATGAAGAAGATTCAGGTGTGGTTGAGCTTGGAATGTCTAGGCCGGTTGGCAGAGATGACGAAGATGAGCTAGATGATAATGACGATTCTCCTCCGAGTCTGGAGGAGATAAAGGCTAAAGCCACCCGCGAGTGGGAAAAGGAAATTGGAACTCCAGACGTAATAGATGATCCTGTACGTATGTATCTCCGTGAAATAGGAAGAGTTGATCTTCTTAAAGCGCCGGAGGAAAGGGAACTGGCCAGAAAATTTGAGGCGAAACGTTATGTGGAGAGGCTTGATGACGAACTTTCTGATGGTGAGGGTGATAGTCCTAAGCCTCAGGCAGTAGCCCTTCATATGCTTCGGGTTGTGGCCGATAGTTCGGACATTATTACCGCTATTTTGAATGCAAAAGAAGTGCCATTTGACGGTACCCTGTCTGATTTAATGCCAGGTGTCAATCCTGATATACGTGAAGCGATAGATGGAATATTTCAAGATGAGTTACTTGAACAAGTTTCTGCTATTTATTCAGAATTAACGGACCAAGATCCACCAGAAATGGATGAATTGAAGGAGATGATAAAGCAGGCTTCTATAAATACTCGGATTATGCCAGAAGATGTTGTTAGATCCGTTGATCCCAGAGTGAAAATTACGGAGCTAAATCAACTGCTCGATGGAGGCGAAGTTTTAGATAAGATGGAGCCATATCAGCTTCTGTATCATCAGCATATTCAGAGACAACGAGATCGAGGTGATGAGGCTCAGCAGCATCTATCGGAAGCCAATCTTCGTTTGGTGGTCAGTGTTGCAAAAAAATATATTGGAAGGGGGATGTCTCTCTTAGACCTTATCCAGGAAGGAAATATTGGCCTTATACGAGCTGTTGAAAAGTTCGATTACAGAAAAGGATATAAATTCAGTACCTACGCAACTTGGTGGATTCGCCAGGCTATTACACGTGCAATAGCTGATCAGGCGAGGACCATAAGAATACCAGTTCACATGGTAGAGACTATTAATAAGCTTCTTCGTGTTACTCGTCGGTTAGTTCAGGAGTATGGACGAGAACCGACCAGTGAGGAAATTGGTAAGGAAATGGAGATCAGCCCAGAAAAGGTGAGGGAGATACTAAAAATTTCCCAGGAGCCTGTGTCGTTGGAGACTCCAATCGGTGAGGAAGAGGATAGCCATTTAGGTGATTTCATACCTGATACAACAGCTTTGGCCCCCGTGGAAGCTGCTTCCTATCAACTTTTGAGGGAGCAGGTGACTGATGTCCTTCATACCCTAAATGATAGAGAAGCGAGAGTTTTGGAATTAAGATTTGGCTTGGAAGATGGTAGAAGTCGTACCTTGGAAGAGGTAGGAAAAGATTTTGGAGTAACACGTGAGAGGATTCGGCAAATAGAAGCCAAGGCCTTGCGTAAGCTCAGACATCCAAACCGGTCAAAAAAACTTAAGGATTATCTGGATGTAGAATCCTAGATGGTGGATGACTCCGCAGTTGATCTTCTCGACGGGGAATCTAGACCCGTTAGCTCTCCAGATAGCACAGAGATCCAAAGTAATCCTGTGGTTGCTGTTGTCCGGACGTCTCCGGAGACGGTTCTGAATGACATAAAGGTTGCCATGAATCTCGGAGGATATACGTCTGTCCTTCAGCATGATCTGGCCACGCTGCTTAAGATTAATATTTCATGGCAGCATTACTACCCTGCGTGCTCCACTTCTCCTTGGCAGCTCGATGGTGTTATAAGAGCCTTGGCTGAGGATGGATATCAAAATATTATTCCTACCCATAACGGGACCGTTGTTGTGGATGCAAAAGAGGGACAAGTCAAGAATGGTCATAAGTTTGTAGAGGACTTACATGATCTTAGTGCGATTCACTTAGAAGAACAGAAATGGATACCGTTTGAATCCACAGAAAAATACCTTGTTCTAGATAAGATATATAAGCAAGGCATTTATATACCTGAAGTGTTAATCGGCAAAAATGTTGTTCATTTACCAACTATGAAAACTCATGTGTTCACTACTATAACTGGGGCTATGAAAAATGCCTTTGGGGGGTTGTTGAATTTTCAGAGGCATTGGACACATTCTGTAATTCATGAAACTTTGGTGGATTTACTGAGGATCCAGAAGCAAATTCATCCTGGAATATTTGCTGTAACTGATGGTACCTTCGCTGGTTCAGGGGCGGGTCCTAGGGCCATGGAATGGCATGAAAAAAATGTTATTTTGGCCGGGGCTGATCAGGTTGCAGTGGACGCTGTTTCAGCAAGTATGATGGGATTTGACCCCATGTCTATCGAATTTATCCGGTTAGCTCATGAAGAAGGTCTTGGGTGTGGGGATATATCTAGAATCGATGTAAAAGGTGAGGATATTTCTGACGTTGATTGGGGATTTAAGAGTGGAAATACATTTGCCAGTAAAGGACAAAAGATGATCTACTGGGGTCCATTAAAACCACTGGAAAACATTCTTTTAAGGTCACCTATAGCCCCCTGGGCCTATCTTGCTTCCAATCTGTATCATAACGATTACTGGTATAGATTTAAGGGAAGAAAAAAGGTCGATGAGGCCATGAGAACTGGATGGGGAAAACTTTTAGAAACGTACCGGTAAGGTCGGTAAACTAATCTACCAGTAAATGATTCCCAGCACCTCTACTTTGTAAGCACAAATCCTTTTTCGCCCGAAACTCTTAGTTTATTGGCTTGTGGCACTATGACGGCCGCCAGACTGTCATCTATTTTGGACGCATTAAATTTCCATACAAGGTCAATAGTGTCGAGGGGGAGATTTGTAGTTTTGAATACGATTTCACTGTATTTAAGTCTCTCGTTTATTTCTACAGAATTTCCTTGCCAGGTCGAAGACCCGGCAAGCTCCCGATCAAATTCAAGCGTGACAGTTTTAGTAGAGTCATCTATTGTGGCGGTTATGTCTACGCCTTCCTCAACACCAGGTATATGGGCTGGCCCGTTATAGGAAATCTGTGCCATTTTTAACGTCCTTTATGTAGCTTTGCATTACTTTCAAGCTTTTTAAATTTTATTAAACTATAGGTCAAGGATAATTTGGGAAACTACTGTTGGCAACTTCCTATAAAAGTCTCAACTCTTCTTTTATGCAAATAGGGCTATTGTTGCGCGGTGAGTTAACAAACTGAGAAACATCCCATGACTTCATATATTTGTCTGAAATGGGAGAGATGATTTCACCTAGTTCTGTACGTTTAGTGGGGTCTTGGTCCGTCCATTTTTGCTCGTTATGTCGTTTGAGTATAACGGGCATTCTATTGTGAATGGGGGACATAAACGTGTTAGCCTGAGTGGTGAGAATGGTGCAAAAGCTCATTAGTTGTGGATCGTAGTTTCCTGAATTATCTCTGCCTGGTTCCCATATTCCAGCAAAAGCAAAAGGTTTCGATTCTTTAAGTTGTATGTGAACTGGGCGTTTACCGGCTGGGGTGGTTTTCCATTCATAGAATCCGTCTGCCAATATCAAACATCTCCTATTATTGAAGGAGTATCGAAAACTTGGTTTTTGGGAGACTGTTTCACTTCGGGCATTGATAAGAGGTTGGGAGCCTTTTTGTGATCTACTCCAGGAGGAGGGAAGTCCCCATGTCATTATTGCGACTTTATTTTCATTCGTATTTGGTTTTTGGGTTACGACCAGAACCTGCTGAGTTGGGGAAATGTTATAGCTTGGATTGAAGCCACTCTGATCACGGAGATCGGATAGATCAAACAAAAATCTTTCCGCGAGGACTTTGAGGTCTGTGTATAGGGTAAATCTGCCACACATGGGATTATTCTATAATCAAATAAGTTTTAATACGTAGTGGTTGATTGTTAGGACAGAATCTATAGTGTGATCAGCTGGGTTTTCTTATTACAGATCAACAGCTTTTATTAGTCTGACTCTTTTTGCTATCTAACTATCCCCACTCTCACCTTGCGAACTGTCTGAGTCGGTAGATCCATCTCCACCTTCCTCTGCTTGTCCATCTTCGGAATCCGTATCTTCTTCCGATTCCTCTCCACCATCTCCATCGAGGCTAACTTCCCTCTCAATTCTTGGTGCCACCACACCCGCGACTAGGTCCTCTTCGTCGTTAACGATAGTTATGTTCTCTGGAGCTTCAAGGTCGCTTACATAAAAATTTGTATCAAAGTCGATTAGAAGATCTGCGTTTAATGAAAACATGGAAGGTATATCCATTGGGAGTGCTTCTACTGTAACTGACTGAAGGGGTTGCAGTAGTGTGCCACCCATATTTCTTACTGCTGGTGACAACCCAGATATGATAATAGGTACCTCAGCCCGCACGGATCTTGTGACATCCACTTTCATGAAGTCCACGTGGATCAACCTGTCTGTAACCGGGTGGTATTGTACTTCTCTTACGAAGCAAACATTTTCTTCCGGATTTCCAGCTACGGTAACTGTCACAGGTATGTTAGTACCAGCCTGTAGTACAACTTTGTTTACTGTGGCAGTGTCACACTGTAAAGATTGGGATTCGATACCATTGCCATACAAGTGTATAGGAGTGATTCCGCTCCGTCTTAAGGTGGCGACTTTCTTACCGGTAATTTCTCTTTTGTCTGTTGCTATAGCCAGACCTTCCATCTGATCAAAGTCCTATATATATCTTCTAAGAAGTGTTAGTTTGTTTTTATATTTGCATGTTTCAGATAAAAATCTCGAAACCTTTAGATTTTATCATACGAATTTCTTGTATATTGTTATTGACTTGAGATTGGGTGGGGAGAAAATATCTGGGGAATAGGATCATGTTACCTTGTCCTTAATCCACAGGGGTCGAAGGTCTCCTATGATGTTATCAACATCCAATAAGTCCTCATGAGTCAGTTTCCATGTGGCAGCTTTAGCCGCGTTTTCTACTTGACTAACTGATTTCATCCCGACAATTGCGGATGTTACTGCGGGATTTGCGATTGCCCAAGCAATAGCTAGTTGTATTAGGTCTCTCTCTCTGTCTATAGCCCATATTTTCAGCTTCTCCGTAACCTCATATATGGTTTCAAAGAGTTGTCCTTTAAAGAAATTGAATAATCTTCTTTCGTCGTCAGGAGCGAATTCATGTCCGGGACTGTATTTTCCGCCGAGTAGTCCTTTGGCCAGAACTGAGTGAGGAATAACTCCTATATCGTTATCGTTGCAGAATTTTAATGTTTCTTTCTCTTGGGTAAAGAGCATGTTGTATCGAGGTTGCGAACTCACAATCTCGCCGAATTGCATTGCTTCTTTTGTTTGACTAGGGCTGTAATTGGATAAACCTATGTGGCGTATCTTTCCTTGGTTTTTTAACCGAATAAGGGTGTCCATCGTTTCCTGGATTGGCCATTGAGGTTGTGGGCTATGAAGTTGATATAGGTCAATATAGTCCACGTTTAACGCTTTCAGACTGCTTTCAATTGCATCTGTGATATGGCTCTCAGAGTGATCAGAGCCTGATAATTTGGAGGCTATTACGACGGATTCTCGCTTTCCTTTCAAAGCTTCTCCAAGCACTGATTCACTGGTCTGATAGCCTTCCGCTGTATCGATAAAATTTATTCCCAAGTCTATGGCAGCGTGTACGGTGGCTATTGCTTGTTTTGGGTCCACAAGTCCCAACCCTCCTCCAATAGGCCATGCTCCAAAACAGATTATGGGGACTTCAAGGTCGGACTTTCCTAAAATTCTCGTGTCCAAATTATCTATCGTAGTAGTTCTGCAATTCTAGACCCTACTATTTCTTCCTCCCCTTCCTTTAGACCAAATATGTGGAGTGATATGAAATCTTCATCCTCTCTAACTCGAGTCCAGATCGGGGGGGTTCCTGCTTTGAGCTCATCAACGATGTCTTGTAGAGATAGGCCCGTTATTTTTTCGTCTATACGCAACTGAACTCCAAATGGTTGGTGCCCTATGATGTTATCCATCATGCTAACTTGCACACCATCTATTCCAGTCAAAATCTTGATTATACTTCCACTTCTCTTCTCTATTGAAGCGAGTCGCTCCTCGTGATTTATGGTCATCCAGTGTCGGACTGCCGCGACCACGCCAACCATTTCTTGTCTGTCGACCTTGTGTGGTCTACCTATTCCTCTGATTCTTCTTCCTTCATATCCGACGAAAGATTGTTTTGAAATCTTTCGAATCATCTCTTCTGTACCAAGAGCAAGTCCCGTGGATTGAGAGGCTCCCATATATTTTGCTGCAATACATTGGAAATCGGCACCCATACGAACATATTTCCCGAATAAATCTAGTGGATATATCTGTCCTGCCGCATCTACAAGTACCGGGACTCCCTTTTCATGGGCTATTTCTATGGTCTCTTCCAATGATAGTGCTTTGGAGTCAGGTTCTTGTTCCACCATATAAAAATGAACTGCCGCAGTATTTTCTGTTATGGCGTTGAATAGGTCTTCTCGTGTGGTTTCATCATCAGTTCCAAAATTAACCAATCTGGCCCCAGATGCTTCCAAACATCGGTCATACCAGTATCTTTGTCTTTTCTGAATAAGGATTTCATTTTTCATGCCAGTTGTGTCGGGAAGTTGTTGGATTAAGTTATCATCGTCTCCTGCCATTACAGCGGCAGCTGCTAGTGTCAAAGCTGAACCGGCACCTGATGTTATATATGCAGCAGGCACATCGATCATATCTGCTACGACTGCACCTGCTTTTTCTTCGAGTTCTATTAATGGAATATAAGATTCCCCAGCCCTTTCCATTGCAATTGTTACCTCGGGAATGGGTGTGGAACCACCTAACATAGTCACACTTCCGATGGCATTAATGATTGGCGTAATCCCTAGCTCACTGTATATGTCCCCTTGGTTACCGATAGTCATTTATCCCCCCTTGAACTTTGTAATACGAGAATACTGTTTTTACCTAGCTGATGTTATTTACTTGTCTGAACTTGAAAATTCTTTTAGAGAATCTCTCTGAACTCTTAAAATATTTTTTAGCCTTTCTGAAGGGATCGAATGTCTAACGTTACCGTCACGACCAGAGAGGGTTTCTGATCCCAGCAGAGAGTTTATTATAGCCTCCTCTGCGGACTCTACAACGCCTCTAAAAAGGACGGTTAGATGTGCATCATCTATCTGGGGTTTATCAGAGGAGTTGGAGAATGCTAAAGTTGTTGTTCCACTACCATGACTAACTACGCCTCCAGCTCTTGCCAAGCCAAGATGAGCTCTTTTTGCCATTCGATTCAATTGTCTCGCTGTCACCGGCGCGTCGGTCGCCACAACAAAAGAGATCGATCCTCCTGACTCATCGTTAACACCCGGAGGCATAAGATATCTTCCTATTTGCATACCGTCGATTCGTAAATCTCTTGGATCACCCATGTTACAAAGTACTAGGACCCCTACAGTGTAGTCTCCGTGAAGGGATTCACAAATCCTCGATGAAGTTCCTATGCCGGATTTCCATCCAAAACCCGTCATACCAGTGCCGGCACCTATATTGCCCTCTTGAATGTTGGGGGTTGATGCAGAAGATATTGCATCGTTAACATGTTGTTTTTTAACGTGTCGACCAATAGCATCATTTAGAAATCGATCATTGCTTTCTAAGACAATAGGGTTAAATGATTGGACTCCATTGTTTAGGTCACTCAGGTGTTCTACAAGTGCGTCTGCTACGTTCCAAACATTTAAGGTGCTAGTCAGAGCTATCGGACTTTCTATGTGTCCAAGTTCACTTATCTGAGACAGTCCGATTGATTTTCCAAATCCATTAAGGACGTGACAAGCAGCTGGAATTTTTTGCCTGTATAAGTTATTTGTGTGTGGTAGCACGACTGTAACCCCTGTCCTAATGGGTCCCTCTCCTGGGATTAGTCTGCCCTCACCAGTAATAATTGTGGAGTGACCGACATGCACTCCCTCTACATCCGTTATTGAATTCTGAGGACCGTGACACAGATGACCGATGTGGATTCCTAGATCGACAGATCTGGGACGAGAATTACTCTGTCCGGAAGTCAATATATTGTCCTATGTGCATGAGATATCCCAAATTCAATCGTGGTTACGTTGGTGGATGGCTTATCAATTATGGAACATTATAGTGGTATTTACGCTACATATATTCCAATTGAATAACCTATGGAGTATGTGACAGCTGCAGCGAATAATCCTGTTAGGAACATTCTTGTTGCTCCCCATAGTGAGCTTTTTCCGCTCACTAATGACAACAATCCCCCTACAGCCAAAAGAGCAAGTGAAGAGAAAAAAGCGCTACAAAGTATTGCAAGCAATTCAGTACCAAATAAGAATGGCAGTATTGGGATGAGTGCGCCAACGCTGAATGCTACCAAGCTGCTAACCGCAGCAGTCCAAGGAGATCCTAGCTGTTCTATTGAAATGCCCAATTCTTCCTTCACAAGAGTATCCAATGCTACTTGTGGATTGGAAAGGATTTGGGTTGCTACTGTCTCAGATTCAACCTGAGACAATCCTTTTGTTTGGTACAGAAGTACAAGACGTTGTCTTTCGATATTGGGATGGTTGTCGAGGTCTATTCGCTTGCGGTCGATTTGGTATTCGTATTGATCTCTCTGGGATCTCATGGAAATATATTCACCGGCACCCATGGACAAAGCTCCTGCCAGCAAACCAGCTATTCCCGCCAATAGTATGAATTCTGGGCTGCCGGCCGACATTGTGCCACCTGCAAATCCCATCACAATACTGAAATTAGATACCAGACCGTCATTTGCCCCAAGTACGGATGCTCTTAGGCTTCCACCATGAGCGAATCTTCTTCCAATGCCCTTAGTGAAGAAGTCCTTATTTTTAGTCAATGAAACAAATTACCTTCAAGATTCAATACCTAGGTTTGTTCTGATCCGCTTTAACAGGTCAAGGTTTTTTTTGTCTGGACCGTCACCTTCAAAACCAGGAACCTCTAGAAAGAAGGGAACATTTTTAAAAGATGGCTCAGCCATGATGCATTCAAATCCAGCGGTCCCAATATGTCCTTCGCCTATGTTTTCATGTCGGTCAATTCCAGCACCCAACTCCACTTTGGAGTCATTAGCATGGACAGCAACCAGTTTTTCTAAACCTATCTCGTCGTCGAATTCTGACATCACGGTCTTGATTTCTTCTGGTGACGATATATTGTACCCAGCAGCAAACATGTGCTCGGTATCAAGACACACCTTGAAATTCGGATGATCTACACCACTTATCAGTGCACCCATTTCTTGAAAGGATGATCCAATGTGCGATCCCATACCTGCGCTATTTTCCAGGCATAGCCACACATCATCTGGGGATGATTCCAAGACCTTTTGTAGAGTTTCCACGGCTTGATCAAAGACATTTTCAAAGCCCTTTCCTTTATGGCTACCTCCGTGAAATATCACTCCTTCAGCTCCAATCTTTCCTGCTGCGTTCATATTATTAACGAGAGAATCGATAGATTTTTCAATTTGGTCGGGGCTTCCCCCTATGTTGACCAGATAACTGCCGTGAATGTAGCACGGGCCCACATTTTCCTGTTTTGACAGACGTCTGAATTCTTCAGCTGCTTCATCATCAGGATGACGAAATCTCCAAGCTCTAGGGGAGGAGGCAAAAATCTGGATCGCTTCGGCCCCAATATTAGTAGCCCGGTCAATTGCTTTCGTAAGTCCACCAGAGGTTGAGACATGAGCACCTAATTTCATTGCCAAAAATCCTCCCTTTGGTAGTCTATGCAAAAAAGTTTATCATGGCTGGGAACATGATTCTTTTATTCAACTAAACATAAAACTTATTCTGAGTTAGACTCTGCATTATGATTAAAATCAGAGCCCGTTTCGCTTATAGATAATTTACGAAAAGGAGAAAAGATTGTGGTGAAAACAGTTGCCATTATGAGCCCGGGAGATATGGGTCATTCTGTAGGGAATGTATTGGGAGATAATGGATTCAATGTAATTACGTGTTTAGAAGGCAGGAGTTCTCGGACTAAAGAATTGGCAGAAAAGGGTAACTTTAGGGTAGTAGACTCCATGGACCAGATGGTTCAAGAGGCGGATCTAATTCTCTCAATATTGGTGCCTTCAAGGGCGAAGGACCTTGCGGAGGAAGTTTCGGCTGCCATGAAAAGATCAGGAGGAACTTCTTATTTTGTGGACTGCAATGCTATTTCTCCTAGAAGTGCTAAAGAATTAGAAGCTATTATCAATTCTTCTGGAGGAAACTTCATAGACGGTGGAATTATTGGTACTGCTCCTGCGAAGGGGGATACCCCCAGGTTTTATGTGTCAGGTCCAGAGTCTCACGTAGCAACTGAGTTAGATGGGAAAGGAATTATTGTTAAATCTGTTGGAAGTGAAATTGGTCAGGCCTCGGGTATTAAAATGTGCTACGCTGCTCTGACGAAGGGAACTAATACTTTACAGGTTGCATTACTGACGGCAGCGGAAAAAATGGGTCTTACAGATGCTTTGCGAGAAGAATTTCAGTTCAGCCAACAATCTCAACTGAGTTCTATGGAAAAAGGTATATCAAGGTTACCTGCCAATGCTCACAGATGGATTGGTGAAATGGAGGAAATTTCGTCAACTTTTGAGGACTTGGGAGTTACCCCTCATTTTCATATGGGGGCCGCCGAAGTGTACAGACTTTTGAATTCCACCCCATTTGCAAGCGAGACGCCCGAAACTATTGACCAAAATCGGACCGTCTGGGAGACGATACGAGTTACAGCAGATTTGATAGAGAATCCGGAATCACATTAAGGAATATCTTTGAAAGCGGTGGTTCTCAGAAATGCAGGTCCAGAACCTATTTTGGAGGTGATCGAGAGACCAGAACCTATTCTTAAGTCAGGACAGGTTTTGGTTAGGGTAGGGGCCACAGCTTTATGTCACCACGATATATCTATTATGGACGGCACCATTAGGCGGGGTGTACCAGAAAATATTGTTCTTGGACATGAGATTTCAGGCACCATTGTAGATAAAGGTTCTGATGTAACTAACGTTTCTCTAGGGGAACAAGTTGTGACAACTCTTACTTCATCCTGCGGCCAGTGCGAAATGTGTATGGATGGTTCTGAGTATCGGTGTATTTATGGTCATGGATTCGGGCATAAGTTAGATGGAGGGTTCACTGAATTTATTGCAGTGGATGCTATGAATGTGCTATCGGTCAGCTCAGATATACCTCTTGTCCAGGCCAGTTTGTTAGGTTGTCCTATCGGAGTCACGGTGAAAGCGCTCTATGATCTAGCAGATATAAAATGTGGTCAAACTATCGTTGTATTTGGGGCAGGTGGAGGATTGGGGGTTCATGCACTTCAAGTTGCAGCAAGTGCAGGTGCTAATGTCATTTCTTTTACCACCTCACCACATAAGCTAGGAGAACTTGAAGCACTAGATATAGGTCAGGTATTTTTATCCGAAGAAGGTATAGATCCGTCTGAACTAGTACATGCTTTTACGGAAGACCGGGGAGCAGATATCGTTTTCAATCCAGTAGGTTCCGCCTTATTTCACTCCTCGGTGTCAAGTGTTGCGCTATTTGGCAAAATCTTAATTCTTGGGGAGGTTGAGCGAGCGAATACTTCAATAAACGTTACGGAATTCATGTTTAGGGATGCCTCCCTGATTGGTTCGACTGGAGCAAATATATCCAATATAAGGAAGGCCATTGAACTTGTGGATGCTGGCTCAGTAAGACCAATTATTGGATCGATACTGGGATTCGAGGATTTGCTGGAAGCATATATTTTGGTTAAAACACGTCAAACACTAGGGAGAGTGGTTTTACGTCCCTAACGGTGTGTCTTTATTATCTCAACTTACCGTTTTGTTTCTAAATGGAATACCTATGCTTTTTTGGTCCCATGAAACTAGCACTTGACTT
>VFFS01000071.1 GCA_009392815.1 SAR202 cluster bacterium | reverse complement strand
GTACAAACCAAGACAGAATTATTATCTCCATGAATTCCGCCCAGTTTAATGCGACGTCGGCTGACCACAACAATCTAAAACCAGGAACGCCGAATGAAGAAAAGGTTCTGCTTATTACTTCTCTCATTAAGAGAATATCCCAAGGGAATAAAGTCGACTGTCACACATGAAAAGCATCAGAGGATGTTACAGCATAATCGGAAATACGAGAAAAATTGAGGATTTAACCACAAAATATATGTCGGGTTGTATAATCTCAAATTGGATATGAGTCTTTTATCCATGAATAGAGGAGGGAAAATGTCAAACACAGAAACGGCGACACTTGCAGGCGGGTGCTTCTGGTGTGTCGAAGCAGTATTTGAGCTCGTTGACGGGGTGGTGAAGGTAACCTCAGGCTATACAGGAGGACATACCACTGACCCAGACTATGCCTCAGTATGTTCAGAAACAACAGGACATGCGGAAGCAGTTAATGTTGAATTTGAAACCTCAAAGCTAGACTATCAAACGGTATTGGAAATATTCTTCGCCTACCACGATCCAACCACCCTTAATAGACAGGGAAACGACATAGGGAGCTCGTATAGATCTGCTATTTATTACCATTCAGACACCCAAAAAACGACTGCAGAAAGCCTTATCTCAGATCTGGAAACAAACCAGGTTTTCCCAAATCCTATCGTGACCGAGGTCTGTGCACTTGATGTCTTTTATAAAGCAGAGGACTATCATCAGTCTTTCTTTAAAAACAATCCATATCAACCATATTGCCAATTTATTATCGCACCCAAAGTGATGAAATTGAGAGAGAAGCACTCAGATATTTTGAAGCAAGAAGTCCACTAATAAAAATTTCATAAACGTGAGAAACCATATAAGCTATTCAACTCTATGAACACAAGATTATCTTTTCCAAAAATTGAAGGCACTGAGATTCTTTTTACCAACGAATTTCAAGAATATTTACTGTCACTGCATGATTTACTTGCAGAAAGGATCTTGGAAGCACGAAAAGAACGAATTAGGACTATCAAAAGAGTTCATAAAAATGGCGTCAATGTGTTAGAGCTGCCCATCAGTGAAATTAACACGACCGATTGGCAAGTAGACAACGTGCCAGATGACTTAAAAAAACCAGGGATAGAAATTTCTGGACCAGCTGGGATCTCAAGTATGTTCATAAACGCTGTGAACCCAGGTCCTGAAGGAGAAAGGGCCGTCGGATATCTGGATGATGATGAAGATTCTGGAGGTCACTCATTTGAGGATACTGTCAACTCAGCCTTAAATAGAATGTACTCCGTAACTGGGGCACTAAGGTTTGAGGACGTTTCACGGGGTCGAGTTTACGAGATTGAGCCAGGGCCTCTACCATTTTTTATGCACAGGGAGAGGGGGCTACACCTTGACGAGCCAGACGTGGAAATAGATGGGAATCCAGTCTCTGCAACAATCTTAGGCACAGCTCTAACTCTATTTCACGCTGGGGCCGAGCAATTTAAATTGAATCAGGGTGTCTATTTTTATTTACCAAAATTGGAGAGCGTAGAGGAAACTACTATCTACCACGACATGTTTGAAGCAAGTCGGGAGCTTTTAAAACTTCCTAAAAATGCGATTATAAAAGCCATCATTTTGGTAGAGTCACTTCCCACTGTGTTCCAAATGGAAAATATGCTCTATGCACTTGGGTCCTATGCAGCAGGCCTCAACGCCGCTAGATGGGATCTGAAAGCAAGCATACTGGAATACATCATGGCCGACGAAAAATCTGTCTGGCCGGATAGGTTTGATGTTGACGTAAAAACCACAACGTTCATATCAAATATATTCAGGAGGCTCGTAGCAATTTGCCTAAAACATGGGGCAGTCGCAATAGGTGGCATGGCCACAGCGCTACCCAACAGGGACGAAGAAATAAATAAAGTCGCAGCAGACTCTATTCGTTCAGACAAAGAATGGGAGGCAAGACAAGGATTTCTGAGAGGATGGAGTGCTCACATCTATCATATGAAAACGGCGTCTGACCCATTTACTGAATGGTGGAATACTGGCTGGGTTCCACCAGAAGAACTAAAAGACCCTTCAAATTACCCATTAAATATTGAAACTCCGACAGGAGCGATAACAACAGAAGGCACAAGACGAAATATACGAACCATAATTGAGTATGTGGAAGGCTGGCTGAACGGAAGGGGGGCTAAGGGAATAAACAGCATGGAAGGCCGCGAAGTAAAACAGCCTGCCCTTATGGAAGACCTTGCCACGGCCCGCATTTCAGTTGGGCAAGTATCCCAAAGAATAATTCACTCTGCTGTTGGGCAGGACACCGAACAGACACACACCCTTGACTCGGTTCGCCAAGTCACTGACTCAGAGACAGCTGACATATTGAATATAAGAGCCACACAATTTACGGGTAAGGAATTATCAGAAGCAGAATCTCGATACAAGGCAGCGCGAAAGATAACTCTGCGATGGATTAAAAACTACACTGAAATGGACTTTAGAAGTCTGGGTTCCTACACCAGGAAAGACCTTGCCAATATTGCATTAGAACCCGAAGCATTTTAATAAACTCGGGGTTCCGGATATGAACGGTTTAGCTTACCTCGCGTGCCTATTTCAGTTTGCCATCTTTAAAAAGGGATGATCTAAGACTATCGTCTACAGCATCCTCAATATTCACACTTTTCTCAATGGCCCCAAATTTTAAAAGAACATCACGCAATTCGTTCCATCGAGAAGAATTCATAGCTCCTATGCCCCCAGCCATTGTAGCTGCAGACATAGAATCGGATAATTCCGTTTCCAACATAAATCTCATATGATCTCTATTCTCGTTTTCAGCGTATTTCATTACTATGTCTAAGGTCGCATCTTGATTATTTTCAATGAATTCGGTTGCCCTCATAGTTGCTTTAATAAAATCTTTTGTGACCTGACTTTTTAAATCAATCGTCTCTTCTGTCGCTATGTATGTAAGGCCTAAAGTGGGTACACCGTAATCTGCTGCCTCAAACACTTCAACTTCGTGGCCCATCGATCTTATAATATTTGGTTCATTTGATTTAAATACTGCCAGTATGTCTACCTTATCCTGTAATAAAATACGAGGATCAAATCCAACCTGTATCTCCTCTACAGAATCCCTATCGAGCCCCACTGACTCAGCTATCGCAAGGTAGTCAGGTGGAATACTGATCTTGTATCCAAATCGTTTCCCGCTCCAATCTTCAGGACCTTTGATACCCGACTCCGTTAAGGATATAAATGCTTGTTGCCCTCTTTGGCCAAACAAGGCAATAGCCTTAACTGGTGCTTGTTGCGAGGCTCTGTATTTGAGAACAGAATTTGCGTCAGCGGTGGTGAAATCTACCTTGCCAGCTAACAGAAGTGTCATGTTCTCGCCTCCACCCGCAGAATGAAGAATTTCTACTTCCAAACCTTCATCGGAAAAATATCCCTTTTCCTGGGCTACATAAGCCGCTACAAAAGGAAGATTGGCTTGAGGTTTAAATCCAGCCATAAATGTAACTTTTTGTGGTTCTGATTCCCCACAACCAATGATGAGGAAACTCATAAGCCCTACAACAACCAATAATAGCCTTTTCACTTTAACTCCTTTAGTACAATTTCTCTTCAGAAAGTTCCGACGGAAGGGTGCCAAAAAATAAGACGCCTCTCGATGATAACCACAGCTGCAGTCGCAATTACACCTAACATAGCCAGTAAAAATATGCATGCGAACAGGGTCTCGGTATCGAGATTTCCGTGTGACACCATAATGAGGTTTCCTAAGCCTTTACTAGAGCCAAACCATTCACCTATCACAGCTCCAATTATCGATAAGGGAATAGAAACTTTTAAGGCCGCAAAAAGATACGGAAGAGAGTACGGTATCCGTATTTTCATAAGGATTTCCCATTTTGAAACTCCCAGGGATTCGAAATATTCTGTTATAGGTATGCTGGTCGATTTAAGACCTGCGATAGTATTTACTAAAATTGGGAAAAAAGTCACAACCGCAACAATAAGAAATCGTGGGAAAAAACCAAACCCAAACCAAATTGCAAAAAGAGGAGCAATTGCCAAAACGGGTGTCACTTTCACAAAAACAGCTAGGGGCATAACCGTTGTCTCAACAAGTGCAAACCGAGCAGAAAATAAACCCACGATAATAGCCACCGCTACTCCAACCATCAAGCCTCCCGCCGCTTCAATAGAGGTGTAAGCAAGATCTTCAATTAATGATGAGGAATCCGTGACCAAAGTAATAAATATACGATCGGGTGAGGGCATAAGATACACCGGCACATCACCTACTTGAATAACAAGCTGCCAAATGACCAAAATAAGCAAAACTAGCGATATTGGAATCAGACGATACATAAAACCCTCAATTAACCCGCTCGAAACTTAGAGACTCCAAAAGGAGGTTCCTTGAGGCCAAATCGGATCGAGAAACTTCATCTATATTCATTTGGTTGGTGAGAGTGGACGGAATACCAGCCAATGTTAGGACCCTGTCTGAAACAGCAAGGGCTTCATCTATACTATGGGTGACTAGCAAAACCGAAGTTTTAGTTTCCCTGCATAGACCGATCAGTGTCTCCCTCAAAACCGTCCTGGTAATTTCGTCTAAGTGACCGAAGGGTTCATCGAGAAGAATCAAGTCTGGTTTGTGAATGAATGCCCTGGCAATAGCAACTCTCTGCTTCATCCCAGCCGACAGTTGATGGGGATAGAATCCAGCATATTGAAGTAGACCTACACTTTCTAGCATCACGTCTATAGGATCAATATGTGATTCTTGTAATGTCCGACCCATCGTAAGAGAAATCCGTATATTATCTTCCACGTTTAGCCATGGAAGTAGTGAATCCTCCTGGGATACTAATCCTATTAATTTGTCTTTTCTGGCATTCGTAGGAGCAGTACCACAAACGGTAACAAATCCTTCATTAGGATTAAGGGAACCGGCCGCCAACCTAAGAAGGGTAGTCTTTCCTACTCCGCTTCTTCCGATGACGGATACAATCTCACCCCTCGCTACAGAAAATGAAACATCTGACACTACCGGTACGTTTGAGTTATTCTGTGTGTACGAAACAGACACACCAGTGCAAGAAAGAATAGATTCCAATTTAATACCGTCACAATTAAAAAATCATCAGCTAAAAATCAATTTAATATTAAATACATAGTGACTATCTTAATACAAGTCATATTAATTGTGGAGTCAGAAAATGCCACGAACTTATTCACAAGAAGGTCCAATCGCTAGGGCGCTTGAACTAGTGGGGGAACGATGGACTCTCTTAGTTCTACAGGAACTACTAAAAGGCGTAAGTAGATTCGCAGATCTTGAGAACACGGTCGAAGGAATATCACCAAACGTTCTTTCTTCAAGATTGAAAAATCTAGAAGAGCACCAAATTGTTGAGAGGAAGTTCTATAGCGAACATCCTCCCAGAGCCGAATATTTACTTACCCGTAAAGGACACGAATTAGGTGTAGTAGCGGGAGCATTGGCGGTATGGGGCTCCCGTCATACCAAAGGGGAAATAGAATTAATACATGATGAATGTGGTAAGTCTGTCGAAGTTATTTACCAATGTGGATCTTGTAAAGAACATGTTCCTAGGTCAAGAGTACGACTGGAACAACCACGAGCATCCTAGATAACATGAATATAAACAAAGAAACCCTCGCATTTTTACCTGCCTTGGAAATATCAAATGCTATAGCCAAGAAGGAAATATCATCGCAGGAGGTTGTATTGGCTGCTCTCGATAGAGCAGAGCGGACCCAAGAGACTCTAAATGCATTTATTACAATATGCAGGGACAAAGCACTAGAAAAGGCAATCAAAGCTGATTCTGAAGTTTCTGCCTCAGCGGAACTGTCCCCTCTACACGGTGTTCCTTTAACCGTGAAAGATTTGATAAACACCTCAGGGGTGAGAACCACTATGGGGTCACGTATATTCGACGAGAATTTCCCTAGCGCTGACGCCGTGGCTATAGAAAGACTAAATAAAGCAGGTGCCATTCTTATTGGCAAGACAACCACTCCTGAATTCGGACACAAACCATTTACAAGCGCCCCAATATTTGGTCAGACGGTTAACGCTTGGGACCAAAATCGCATTGCAGGAGGTTCAAGTGGAGGGGCTGCTGTAGCAGCCGCAGCAGGGCTTGGTACCTTGCATGTAGGAACAGATGGAGGAGGTTCCATAAGAATCCCAGCGGCTGCTAATGGTGTTGTCGGTATGAAACCTACACTGGGAACTGTCCCAAATGATTCGAACCCGGATTCCTTTGGAAATTACAGTTACACGGGTCCAATCACACGTACCGTATCCGACTCAGCCGCGATGTTAACGATTATGGCGGGCAATCATTCATCCGACGTCCACTCGATGGGACGCATCGATGAGAATTATTTAAACGCCGCAATCAATCCTGGTGATTTGAAGGGTAAGAAGATTGGCTGGCGACATCTAATGGGAAATTCTATTATCGATGCGGAAGTATTACGCATCACGAAATATTCATTGAACGCCTTGCAATCAGCAGGGGCAGAAATAATTGAGATGACTGATGAATTCGAATCCCCAGAGCCTTTCTGGAGAATTATTAACCAGTCCGCTTGGAAGGCCCGATTCGGGAAATACATCAAAGTATGGGAAAAGGAAATGACACCGTCACTTCTTCGCTCGTTAAATGAGGCAGAAAACTACACCGGTGCAGAACTCCAGGAAGCGATATATAAGAGGACCGAACTCTTTAGAAAGGTCCAAGGCTGGTTCAATAAATTCGATTTTGTTGTAACTCCTACTCTCTCGAGAACAGCTCTAGAAACCGGAAATGATCTATATGATCAGGTGACCGTCGCGGGAATGGAAGCTGGAATAGTCCGTCAGGCTTGGTATCCCTATACCCATCCGTTTAACCTAACCGGACATCCAGCAATTACGCTCCCCTCAGGTTTTCATAGTGACGGGCTACCGACCGGACTCCAAATAATAGGACCCTACGCATCAGACTACGAAGTAATCAGGTGTGCAAGAATATTTGAAATAGCTCAACCATGGGAAAGCAAAAAACCATATGTCCCAAATCTACATTAGTCTTCTATAGCACTGTAAACCAGTGTTCGAAGCTCCCGCCTAATGTTATAAGTACCAGATGGAACCAACTGTGTCATAAAAACCACTGCCATATCTTCAAGCGGGTCTATCCAAAATGCAGTGCTAGCCATTCCTCCCCATGCCAACTCACCTGAGGACCCAGGAACCAGAGTCATCGATGGATCCTTCACTACTGAGAATCCCAATCCAAATCCAATGCCTTGATAACTGGTTTCACTCCATCTGCCAGATGCCACTTCCGCTAGGTCAACTCCACCCGTCAGATGGTTGGCGGACATAAGCTCAATGGTCTTTCTAGCCAATATCCTTTTCTGATTAAGTTCACCTCCTCCCAGTATCATCCTGCAAAAAGCCAAGTAGTCTGCTGCAGTAGACACTAAGCCACCTCCACCTGACAAAAATGTTGGAGGTTTGGTGAAGTTACTTCTTTGTGGGTCATCCAACAGTTTTGGAGATCCATTGAGGTTATAAAGATAGTTCGCTGAAAACCTATGAATCTCTGTTGGTGGCACATAAAACCCTGTATCACCCATACCCAACGGCTCAAATATATTTTCATAAAAAAAAGTGTCTAGACTTTGGCCAGAAATAAGCTCCACCAAATACCCACATACGTCTGTGGAAACCGAATAATTCCACTTGTCCCCTGGAGAAAATAGCAAGGGAATCTCTGAGAGGGAATCGATCATACTCTTTAAATCTTTCTGGTTTCTGCCTCCGATACCACGAGCTGAGTAAGCTGCGTCTATCTCATTCTCCTTTAGAAAATCATAGGTGAAGCCAGACTGATGAGACAAAAGATCCTTAATAGTCATTGAACGTTCTGGAGGCCTAGTCTCAAATGATCCATCCATTCCGGAAACATACACTTGTAACTTTTTGAACGAGGGAATATAGCGATGAACAGGATCATCCAATTGCAACAGTCCCTTTTCAAATAACATCATTAGAGCTGTAGAAGTTACCGGTTTCGTCATTGAAAAAATACGATAAATAGTGTCCCATTGAACAGGCTTGTCTCTTTCCCTATCCATCAACCCAAGGGTGGAAACGTGTGCCAACCTACCCTTCCTGTAAATTGCAACAAGAGATCCTGTAAGCTTCCCTGTCTCAATGTAATTTCCTGCAATGTGGTCATCAATCCGACAGAGCCTATCGTAGGACATACCACTATTCTCGATTCCAGTTTTCACAATAATTTAATCCTGCAAATAAATATTTGTATATAAATATCCCAAGAAATCCGTCGCACGTTCCGTAATTCCCTACAGAATTTGATCATACGATGAAACCTACTGCCCGTCATAGTAACTACACATATACCGTTACCTTATTGTAAGTAAAGATGTTGCCATTTAACATTGCTCGAAACATTAAAAGAAAGTGGGGAAATATGACTGCCTTAAAAGACATAAAAGTGCTCGACTTATCTAGGATATTGGCGGGACCTTTTGGTACACAAATTTTAGCTGACCTAGGGGCAGAAGTATGGAAAGTGGAATCTCCTTGGGGTGATGACACAAGAAGTTGGGGTCCTCCTTTTGTGGGAGATGAGAGTGCCTATTACTTATCGGCAAATCGAGGGAAAAAAAGTATCATCGTCAATCTCAGGGAAGAAAGAGGACAAAAGATTATAAAAGACCTTGCAAAGAAGGCAGATATATTCGTTGAAAATTTCAAAGTCGGCAACCTCGCGCGGTTCGGCCTTGACTATGGTTCATTATCTGAAATTAATCCAGGATTGATATACGCCTCTGTAACTGGCTTTGGTCAAACTGGCCCCAGAGCTCAAGAGCCTGGTTACGATGCAGCACTACAGGGTATGACAGGCATCATGAGTGTCACCGGTGAACCTGACGGTGGCCCTACCAAAGTTGGGGCTGCATGGATTGACATACTCACAGGACTTACGTCAGTTATAGGCATACTTTCAGCACTTCATGAAAAAAATATAAGTGGTAAAGGACAACATATTGATGTCTCTCTTTTCGATGTGGGTATAGCGTGCATGGCGAATATAGCCCAGAGTTTTCTAGCCACTGGGGTATCTCCAGGTAGAATCGGAAACGCACATCCTCAGGTGGCCCCCTATCAGGACTTCAAAGCTTCTGATGGTAATTTCATGACGGCCGCAAATAATGACGATCAGTTTCGAAGACTTTGTGAAACGGTTGGATTACCTGACTTAGCTGAAGACTCCAGATTTACTACAAACGCACTTAGAGTCGAGAATCGCATCGATCTTGAAGAACTTTTAAATAGCCAAATAGGGGAGAAATCGATATCTCACTGGATGTCAAAGATGCAGTCCGCAGGCTTAACCGTTACCCCAATAAACACTATCGAAGATGTTTTCAAAGACCCCCAGGCTGAGGCCCGCAATGCATTATGGGAAGTAGATCATCCCTCACTAGGAAACATACAGCTCCTAGGCTCTGCACTACAACATCTGAGCAGAACCCCTGCTTCACCTCAAGGACATCCGCCTCTTTTAGGCGAACATACATCAGAAGTTATGAGCGATGTCTTGAACATGACAAAAGCTGAGATAGACACTCTCTTGGATGAAGAAGTCATCAAGGGACGTTAATTTATACAATAATCAATTTCTATTCTGGAGACTCTTATGAAGATAAAAAAAGTTAGATCTGTCACGCTCGATATTCCCAAGAACCCTCCTACATCTAAGTCAAGAAGACCCAATTGGAATAACACATCTCCCAGAGCACTTCCAATTAACAAATATCCTGAATTTGAAACAATACATGGGAAAATGCCTGGTGCAAACACATCTGACAGTACTTGGGTTCAAGTGATAGCAGAGGACGGTACATGGGGTCTCGGTGAAACTAGTTTTGGAGAAATAACAGCCGCAGTAGTAGATTTTCATTTTGCACCCTTACTGGAAGGGCGTGATTGCTTCGCCCTTGAATTTCTTAATGATCTTATGTGGAGATCAACCCAGAGATTCGGGGCCGGAGGACTAGCAACAGTAGCACAATCAGGTATAGATCTAGCTTTGTGGGACCTAAAAGGAAAACTCATGGATCAACCGGTCTACAGCCTCATAGGAGGCCCTTGCAGAGATAAGGCCTTGTGTTACGTAACATCGGATGATCTTGATTGGTCGATAGAACTTGGTTTCAAACATTTCAAAGTCTCTAATCCTGCCCATTATGATATGGGAATTGATGGGCTTAATCTCGTGGAGGAAAAAATTGCCTCAGCGAGAGATATTGTTGGTAATAATTCTGAATTAATGTACAACCCGGTCATGTCGTTCAATGTAGAGTTCGCTGTCCGAATGGCTGAACGACTGAGACCATATGGTCTACGCTGGTTGGAGGAACCTCTAATTCCAACCGATTTAGAAGGACACATTGAACTTAGAAAGGCGATAAACTGGGTTCCACTGGCAACCGGTGAGGATCATCATGGAAGGTGGACGTTTCGACAACTGGTCGAGAACAGGGCAGTCGATGTCTTACAGCCTGACCTTAAGTGGTGTGGAGGACTAACAGAAGCTTTGAAGATCTACGCAATAGGTGAGGCAGCTGGCATTGTCACCATACCTCACGCCGCCGCCGCCTCTCCTTGGGGACAACATTTTGCCATATCCATGCCAGAATCACCCATGGCCGAATTTTGGATGGGATCTGATCCAGGTATACCACTGGAGGAACTTTGTCCCATCCCTGGCATGCCAATGCCAAAGGATGGTTACATAAAACCTTCGGACGCACCAGGATTTGGAATGGAAATTAAAGAGGAATGGATAATTCCATGGGACCACTCCACTGCCTCTAGCTTAAACAGTTAAAAAAGTTAATGCTTACATAGAAAAGGAGTCCATATGAAAATAAAGAGTGTAAAAGCATTTCCAATAAATATTGCACCACGCCCTACAACAAAGCCTCGAGTGCAGGAAGACCCAGATGGTGGCTATTTCGCCAGCCCAATGGATAGATATGCAAGCGACCGCCCTGGAAGAACATGGTCTGACAATTGGGATAGAGTTGCCTGTGTAGTGACTGCAGATGACGGAACATGGGGATTGGGCGTGTCCATAGCAGCTGGCCCTGTCACTTCGATCATAAATGATCACTTCTCAGAACTTATAGTTGGGCTTAATCCCATGGCAACCGAGAAATTGTGGGACATGATGAGAAGAGCATCAGCCGCGCACGGTACAGCGGGTATTGCCAGTTACGCAATTAGTGCCGTAGACAACGCGATATGGGACCTGAAAGGAAAATTATTAAATCGACCAGTATACGAATTGCTGGGAGGACCCGTAAAAGAACAGATATTTTGCTACGCATCAAACACAATGCTTAAATATAAAACTAGTGATTACATGGATTGGTTCATGGATCTGGGGTTTAAAGCTGTAAAAGTCTTTTTGCGTCACGGACCTGAAGAAGGACTTGCCGGTTTGAACAAAAATGTTGAGATAATAGCAAATGTTCGGGAACAGATCGGACCGGATGTTGAACTCGCTGTAGACTCCTGGCTTTCACTCAACATAGAGTATGCAGTTAGGGTGTGTGAAGCACTGAAGCCATACAATATCAAGTGGCTTGAAGATTATATGCTCCCGGAAGACATGGACAGTTACGCCAAGCTCAGGTCTCGGGTCCCTGGACAGACTCTAGCTACTGGCGAACACTGGTACACAATACATCCGTTTGCAGACGCAGCAGGTCGGGGATTGGTTGACATATTACAACCAGACATTCAGTGGGTAGGGGGGATGACCGCTAGTATCAGAATTTGCCATATAGCAGAGGCTCATGGATTGACCGTCATCGGACACGCAGGTATGAATTATCCATACGGTCAACATTTGGCATATGCAATGCCTGTGATTCCGTGGGGAGAACGATCTGAAGGGGTCTCCCCCCCAGGGGTTCCACTGGAAGAAATGGTTTCCCTACCAGGAACACCAGTCATTAAAAATGGATACGTCAAACCTTCAGACGCACCAGGTTTCGGAATAGAAGTCAGCCTAGACTGGCTGGAGGAAAGAGCTGTTTAGTAAAGTCATCTGAGCCGTAAGAAGGGAGAACCTCAATATGTTCTCCCTTCTTCTACAGCATGTAATTGATTTCTAGTTAGAGTTCAAAAATCCAACTCTCTCATATTCCCCTTTAACCACAGGCCTCGCATCAACCTCCATCCAATCTTCCATAATTTCCGTATATAAGCTTCTGAAGTCCAGATTGAAATGTAGGTCTCCCTCTAATAGATCTTCACTACGTAGAGATGGATATTCGCTGTACTGTCCTCCAGCTACGGCATCTCCAATTACAAATGCCACACCCCCGGAGCCATGGTCAGTTCCATTACCATTGTCCTTAACTCTCCGACCAAATTCGGAGAATACAAACATGATCACATCTTCGCTCTTATTAGCTTGCTTCATATCGGTATAAAAATCGTAAATGCCACCCGCAACGTCTGTCAGAAGCCCTTCTTGTAACGCAATGCCATTGGTATGGGCATCAAAACTTCCGTGTTGGGTATAACAAATACGTGTCCCTATATCTGCCTGTAGGACCTGAGCCGCGCCTTTCATTGCCTTGGCAAATGAGTTTGTCGCATATTCAACATCGGAGGAATATTTTTCTGTAACAGTGCCGAGAATATCCGCTCCTTTCAAAGCATCCAACCCAGTCTGACTCAAGTAATCCATCACGGGTCCACTTCCCAATGCCTGAGTGTACATGTCTCTGAATGCCTGGAGAGCTTCATCTCGTTGAGAAGAATCACCCATATGATTCATCAAACCGTATGTTTCCAGGTCAGTCACTGACGCAACCGGAGCACCGTGCGAAACCAATGCTCTTGGCAGACCTGAACCAAAATTGACAGCTGCTACGACGTTATCGTGCTTGGGGTGAAGCTGATTTATTGTGTTGCCAAGCCACCCCTCATTTCCTACCTTGGTTGGCTCCGCAGTATGCCAAATATCCATCGATCTAAAATGGGATCGGTTCGGCACCGGGTAACCAACTCCGTGTACAACTGCAACCTTTCCTTGATCATACAGGTCCTTGATAGGGGACATAGCAGGATTCATACCTAGGCCGTTACCTATTGGGATAACCTCATCCTCTGTAATCCTAACGTTAGGTCTGTTGTCCACATAGTCTGGATTGTTGTACGGGATAACGCAGTTCAAATAGTCATTACCACCTGAGAGTTGTACCACTACTATTTTTTTGTCAGCCATCAAAGAACTCCTATAAGTCAGTTAATAATTGAGTTTACACTCTTTGGAAAATCTGAAATCTGTGTCGTCCTGTTTCCAGCACGTAGACTCTACCATCATCGTCTAGTCGAACCGAGCATGGGTCCCACAAATACGCCTCCATTCTTGCAGAAACTTCAGAAGGATCATCGGTGTCTGCCACGTAAACTGATTGGTAAGTGGCACGGGCTTCTCTCTCATCGTCCTGAGAAGCGAGATATTCTACAGCCCATGGATTTAATTCCGCTGCTCCACGTTGAGAATCCAAAAAGTTCCCATCCGAATCTAAGACCTGCAAACGTTGATTGCCCCAATCTGCAACATATATATTCCCTTCTTCATCTACGGCAACACCCGCGGGCCTGTTAAGTTGACCATCGCCACTGCCCGAGTGTCCAATAACTGCCACAAATACACCCTCAGATGTGAATTTTTGGATACGATCATTTCTCCAGTCAGACACATATATATATCCATTGGAATCATCACAGATACCCCATGGGAGATCAAATTCCCCATTTCCTAAACCCTGACTTCCCCACTGCTCAATGAATTGTCCATCTAAAGTGTATTTTTGTATCCGATTGTTCCTAGAATCAACAACTAAAAGTGCTTCGCCCTGCACCAAGAGACCACTAGGTTGATTAAACTGACCGGGCTGTGATCCTTTCTCACCCCAATAACTGACCGGATTACCATCACGATCGAATTTTGTGATCCGATGAAGTTTCTCATCCGAAAGATAAATGTTTTCGTCACTATCTAGGACTATGTCAGTTGGCCAGATCATTCCTCCCAAAGCACTGTCATTTGTGGCAATCTGACCTAAAAACTCGTGATCTTTCGTCACAATTTGAATACCATTGGAGCCCTTAGTGGAAGGCTTACCTCGACTGGCAACAAAAATAGTACCATCCGATCTAATAGCCATAGAGGTTGGCAGCTGAAACCCTCTCCCACCAAAATCTGCAGCAAATCCAACATTTGTCAGATATTCCAGATTGAAAGTTGCGGTAGTCATAGATATCTCCTCACCAAAGCTCCGTAATGCACCTAAACTGTTTGATATTCCTGACTAGAAACAACCAACTGTATTACTGCTAAGGCAGCCTCATCAAATACATTAGCCGATTCTTCATCAGACCAAGACATATTCCCGAATTTAGAGGCATAATTTTTCAACCCTTTTTTCGTTGTTTCCATCACATCGAGTGGGCCTAGCACATCTAGACAGTGGTCAACCAAGTCGTTAAAAGACATCTTTCCAGAGGGCTCCAAAGATTTGATCCTATCAACTATATCTCTTATGCCCACTTTTTCGGGATCATTTAAAATCCTACCCGCGAAATTAACTCTTTCAACGTATGCTCCAGTATTAATCCATTCAACCCCCCCCTGCCAACCTTCAACACTTGGAGGCCTCATCAACCCTTGGCCCATATTTCCACAAGCTGCATCTGCAGCAAATATATCGTCTGATGGAAGTTCGACTGGGCCGGCAAGTCTCATGGTACCTACAACCATTTCCGCTGGACTTTTTATACGTGCAAACCTAGAAGATTCATCCTTGAAAAAGTCGGCTTCAAAAAGGGTTTTCAGCATCGCTTTTATGCTATGTCCACTATTGAAATATGTCTCGACTAATTCATCAATGGCCGTCGGATTTACTGGATCTTCATGGGGCCATTGCGGAACTGGGAGTTCATCAGCAACAAAGAAGTGATAAAGGTGACGGGCGAGGAATCTAGCTGTAGCCTCCTGCTCACATATGATCCTTACCGCGTCCTCCCCATTCCAATTACCTGTTTGCCCTAAAATTGTTTTCTCTTCATGGTCATGGTCATCATCGTCATATTCGAACTGCCATGACATGTATCCATACGGCCTAGCAGTGTTGTTACGCATACGTATCGACATATAGTCTGGATTTACTATTCTCCACCCTGTAAACGCTCTAGAGGTTTCCTTAATATCCTCCTCAGTGTAATTGCCCACACCCATTGCGAATAGCTCAAGGATTTCCCTTCCATAGTTTTCATTTATGTTAGAACCATGGTTATCTTGATTGTCCAACCACATTATCATTGCCGGGTCTTTTGACAATTGAATTAACAAATTATCAAAGCTATCCATCCCATGTTCTCGGAACATTGAAATCTGATTTGTCACAACTCTACTTTGAATAAGTTTTGTGGAGGCGGTTGCAAAGACTCTGTGCCAAAACAGACACATCTTTTCCCTCAAAGGAGTGTCAGTCATAACAAGCCTATAAACCCAGTGAGGACCACCACCAGATCTTAAGTCAGATAGGTCCACATGGTATCGGCGAATCAAATCATCAGGAATTATGTCAGGGTGATCCGGGTTAAGAAGTTCATCCAGAGTCTTCTCATATCCTTTGGACAACGCGTCATCCATCTCACCAGGTGTTGCGCCAAATCCCGCACGGCGTAGGAGATGAGCCATTTGGACTGCTTCTTGTCTAGACTGTACAGTCGTCATATTTTCTCCCTGAAAATAATTTAGCTTGATTTACTCGAGTTTCGTTATGCGAAGTATACCAACAGGCAATACAGCTTATAAAGGGTATAAGTATTAATGTTTATTGGACTACTGGGGATACACCAAAAACTTCCGAATTACCCCCCAAGTCTGCCCTCTCTAAAAGCACCTATGAAATTCATACAAAACTCATCATGTCCCAACAACATATCCATGGCAAGTTTAACTCTTTCAGATTCCATGTCTAACCCCATAACACGACCCCAATTACTCTCTACTGGGTTCAATATTCCCGAATCTACCCCAGCATCTATGGCGAGTCGAATGAATGTGTCATTTATCAACCTTCTGGAAGGCAATCCAAACGACACGTTGCTAAGCCCCCCCGTAATCCTAATCTGATCTCCAAATTCCTTTCTCATTAGCTTCACAGCGTCGAGATAATGGTTACCAAATGTCTGATCAACCGATATTGGAAATAGAAGGGGATCTACATGAACCCGATCAAAAGATATATTCCTATCTCTACAAAGATCTACCATTTCGGCAGCATTCTCGACTCTACCTTTTTCGTCTGACGGCATACTGTCATTACCAGCTGAAGTTACTATCACGTGTCCTTTGTGTCGTGACGCCAAGTCGAGCACCTCAACTCTCTCAAGGGAGGCGGAATTGATCATGGGGTCGCCCTGAGGTCTACCTATGCGCTCGTACTCTTCTAATCCAACCTTGATTAATTCTGAACTCGAAGAGTCCACACTTGGGGGTAGCTTCGATATGGAACCATAGAAACCTATAAGCCACCTGAGGGCTTTTTTTTGAATTTCAATGTGATGTGATATTTCGTCAATATTCAAGTCGAGAAAGTGGCTCCCTAATCTCTCTTGTCTGTCAATTTCCGCGGCAATGTAACTTTCTCCTTGTTTCTGTTCAAGAGGATCGTCAGACATTCCCTTAGTCACAGCAATCATGAAGTGCTTGACCCGACCTTCCTCATATACCTTCGTTCTCTTGAAGTCATCAGGTATCGACATATATTGATCAATTCCGTCTCGCCCACGATATTTAATAGACTCTTCCCCCTGCGGGTCTAAAACGACCCTCCTACCCTTCCTCATCAAAACTCTAGTGGTATGTATGTTTTCTCCTATCACGGAAAATGTAGGGGATTTCAAGAATTTATTCCTCAATCAAATTTCATTTTTCTAGCATATGATTGCCATGTATTTCCCTATTTTAATACTAGAGGCAAAGACAATTTAAACAGTCGGGATAAACAACTATAGAATGTGGTTTACCAAAATTATTTCAAAATCCTGATGGAGACAATTCAATGACCAATGATTCTTCCAACAATTCTTCGAATTTCGGACCTCTTTCGGGCACCCGGGTCATTGACTGGACGATGTGGCAATTCGGACCAGTATGCTCCATGATGCTTGCCGATATGGGAGCAGAGGTTATAAAAATTGAGTCTTTGGACGGAGATCACGCACGCCAATTTCACACTGTCAGTGGCACTTCATCCTCCTTGGGGGAAGGTCTTAATGCATACTTCGAGTCACTTAATCGACAGAAAAAAAGTGTAGCTCTAGATCTAAAAACCGAAAAAGGGGTTGAAGTTCTAAAAAACTTGGTAACGAAGTCTGACGTCTTTGTTCAAAATTTTCGGCACGGTGTAGCTGAAAGGCTAGGATTAGGATATGAAGATTTGAACGCTATTAACCCTGCAATAGTGTATGGAGCAGCCACGGGCTATGGGCCAAATGGACCTGACGCGGGGAAGCCCGCATTTGCATATACGGGAGAGGCACGATCAGGGTCTCTCTGGTGGGCAGGACCAGATGACGGAAATCCATATAATCTGCAAAGTATTGCTGATCAAATCTCTGGAATAATGCTATGCAACGGCATTTTAGGAGCGTTGGTAAATAGGGGAGTAACCGGGAAAGGTCAAAAAGTAGATGTTTCCCATTTAGGTAGCATGATGTGGCTCGCAGGCAATCGATATGGTATGGCTCTTTTAACCGGTCTCGAGCCAGGAGGCCAAGAAAGAAAAAGTGCGAGGAATCCTCTTTGGAATAGTTATAAATGTTCCGATAATAAATGGATTGCGTTTGCTATGAACCAAAGTGATCGATACTGGCCAGCGTTTTGCAAAGCACTAGGACGCGAAGACTTCATAACAGACCCCAAAAGCAGCAACATGGAGTCCCGTGCAGAAAACAGAATAGAAGTGATTCGCAAATTGGATGAAGTATTCGCGCTGCACAACAGAGATTATTGGGCAGAACGAATGGAAATGGTTGGAGGAATAATATGGGAACGAGTACAAGACGTATGGGATTTACCAAAAGATCCCCAAGTAATCCAAAACAACTACATAGTGGATTTCGATCATCCGTCACTAGGTGAAGTTAAATACCTCCAAACCCCTATTGGATACTCAACTACCCCACTAGAAACCCAACGGTCCGCACCTGAGTTAGGGCAGCACACAGAAGAAATACTTATAGACACTCTGGGTTATAGTTGGGACGATATAGCATCATTCCAGGACGAGGGGATAATACTTTAGAAGTTTTAGTCATCTAGAAGGAGAACCATCGAAATGGACTATGAATCAGGTGTAATAGAGATTGCAGAAGGCGTATATGCATGGATAAATGAAAATTGCGCAACTAACGCTGGTTTTATTGTCGGCGAAGAAGGTGTTGTTGTAATTGACACCCTTATGACACCCTCACTGGCTGGCTCATTAATGACAGTGGTAAGGGACGTTACCCAAAAGCCTATCCGCTACGTCATCAACACACATTTCCATGGGGACCATGTATATGGAAACCAATACTTTCTACCGACACCAATCGTAGGTCATGAAAATTGCAAATTCGATCTCGACACAAAGTGGGACTCTAACTTCAATCGTTACTGGTCGAGAGAGGCGCTAAGACCTGAACTCTCCAGAATAGTAAAAACCACCCCAGATGTAACCTTCAATGACAAAATGTCTATATGGCTTGGTAGCCGAGAAATACAACTCTCATTCCACGGAAGAGCCCACTCAAACAGCGACATATTATTGTATCTACCAGAGGAAAAAGTACTTTTTGTCGGAGACCTCGCTGTGAACAAAACATTACCGGCGTTCCCAGACGGCCATATTACTGATTGGGTATCCGTGCTGGAACAAGTAGATAAGGTGGATACAGATACGATAGTACCTGGACATGGCCCAGTGGGTACCAAAGCAGAATTTAATGAGGCAAAGGGTCTTCTAAACTTACTAAATACACAAATCAAGTCGGCCTTCGATAACGGCGCCACAGAAGATGAGGTCAGCAAAAATATAGACGTTGGCATATATTCTGGATTTGCCAACCAAGATCGAATTCCGCAAATAGTAGAAATGGCATATAAAGCATACAGAAACGAACTATAAAAACTCTTCTAACTTTCGGAACGGCTTAACAACTGCCCTCTGTCATAATTAAGTTCACCACGTTGCTGTAAGAATTGCCTTATTAGGCTGTCCAAAAAATTGTAGTCCGCGAGTGAAAATTCAGAGTCCCCACTCATTAGCACGTTCACATATCGTCTGGGAACTCCAGGTAAAGATACTCTGACAGAAATCACATTCCTGAGGTATGCGTTCCAATAAGTACTAGTACCTTGAGATTTATATTTAGAAGTTTTTAGATCAGTCTCGGTATAAACACCTTCCCGGTCAATTTGGTCAAAAAAGGTGGGGAAATCCGACTTCCCTTCACCGTATCCGTCTATGTAAATCTCAGTTTTATCAATTTCTTTACCACCTATCAAAATGGGGTAATTTCGATGGATTAATAAGTGAGACCAGTTAAGAGTTCGCGCACATTCAGGAGTTATAAATCTTTCTAGTTCACGCGGGCCCCAACTCCAATCACTCCCCCACAAACTTTGTACCGGAACAGGAGGGGCCCCCTCTATAAATCTGTCGCCGACACTGAGGCCAATAATGTGTTCAACATATGTCCTTATAGCCTTGATAGCGGTGTCAGGAATCTGAGATCCATACTCCTCTACCAAAAGCCTAACCATTTCGGCGTCCTCTTGGTAAATATTTAATAATTCAATTGGAGACTGCTTTTCTAGATTGACACCATACTTTTCAATTACAGACTGCCAAAGCCTTTCACTTATCTGAATATCTCCAGACTCAATTCTAGAAATTACGCTCTGATTCACTCCCATGAGGTCTGCTAGATCAAGCTGAGTTAAACCCTGATTTTTTCTGGCTTTTCTAAGGGCGTCTCTCTCAATTTTTGTTATACGTCTAGACATTATTCCTAGCTTTACAGATCATATTATGAGTATTTTTAAGTCATAAGCCAAAGTTATGATAGCACCGGAAAACTAAGTTATAAAATTTTAGAAATGCCATTCATTCCTAAAAACGAACACGTCTTCCCTCAACACCTCTATTTTTCCATGATTGAAATTTCATAGCATTGGCAAACATCGAATGATAAGCGACTAAAACAATCAAAGAAATTGCAATCGGAAACATGATGACCAAATATCTAGAATGCCTAAATCTTACACATACAAACGTCCAGGAAATAACTGTCATTGAGCATGAAAACAAAGATACAAGAAAAATCCTCATGCTCCATCCATCTGATACCACCTCATTCACAATGCCGTATATAGGTATGTAGGCAATACCTAAAAGCAACATAGAAAAAGCAACCAGGAAGCTAACATGGTAGTTTAAAGCTGGAAATACGCTTCTTGATATTCCTTTCAAGGCATCACTATTGCTCTCGTAAGGAAGTGAAGTCACCAATCCCTGACTATCAAGGAGATTCCACACAAGTCCTTCACTTTTAACCATCCTCCCCAGCTCCATATCATCCACGGCATTATCTTTAATTTTGGAGTGTCCTCCTATCCGTTCATAGGACAATTTTTTAAACAACATAAATTGGCCATAGGTGGCGGATAAGTACGGGTTTTTTGTCCTATGGGCTACCTTCATAGGAAGCCAACAGAATATTGCCCAGTCAATGAAAGGAAACATTAATTTTTCAGCCAAACATTTTGCGATTCTTCTTGGAATGAAAGTCAGTAAATCACAATCACCATGTACGGATTTTTTGAGGGCTAGCAAAACTGCGTCTTTTCCTAACACTGTATCTGCATCTATAAAAAGAAGATAATTACCCCTCGCAACCAGTGAGAGTTGATGACAGGCCCAATGCTTCCCAATCCATCCTGGCGGAAGCTCCTCGCCGGCCATAAGCTTAACTCGAGAATCTAGTTCAGAAAATCCCATAACTATTTCTGAAGTAGAATCCACGGACCTATCGTCCAACACTATAATTTCAATAACGTTGTTGCATTGCGATATTAAAGATTCCAAACATTCAGATATACGGTTTTCTTCGTTTCTTGCGGGAATCAAAATGGATACCGTTACGCCATCAATATCCCCATTCATCGAAAAATATGGGGACGTACGGTTTAGAAACCGCGTATTTAAAAAGGCTATAAGCGCCGAACAGCCGGCCACAACGGCCAAAACAAAGTGAATAATAGTCTCTAACACAATCTCACACCAGTTTCCCTGTAAGTTTTCTAATCCATCCTCTGAAAACTATCCCGTTTCTATATTCACGACGATGTTTTAATAGTATTAACCCAAGATTAAGCATGCTAAATATAAATATGTCCTTGGAGCCAATGATTGGCATAAATAACAGAATAAATCCCACTAAACATAATGTGACCGTCACCGCATGATTATTTTGCAGCAAGTGCATAAATCCTAGGAAAACAAGACCAATTGGGAACGCCAGTCCAGAGGTTAAGGCTATCCATACGCCCCAACTAGAAGCTAGAGCCTTGCCGCCACCAAATCTAAGAAAAGGTGACCAGGCGTGACCCACTACGGGTGAAACCCAAACCAAACCTAGCAAAACATGGTCCAACAACTCTTTTGGCGGCCCAACAAACATTAGTGCAAGTAGTACAGGAATTATTCCTTTGGAGACGTCAAGGACCAGAACGGGCACTCCTATTTTCCATCCAGATGCTATCCAAGCATTTGTGGCACCTGGATTGCCGTCTCCCACACTCCGAGCATCCGTGCTACCAAAAAGTTTTCCAAATAGTATGGACCAAGGAACTGAGCCACATACGTAGCCAACAGCGATCCACATAAGTGATTGTGTAAAAATCAAATCCTAGCCCCAACCGTACGTTGCAACGAAACAGATAACGAAACCGCCGAAGATTACCATAATTAGGTATTTCCAATTTCCTTGGAGGGTGATTACAAGCCCATCAATAAAGCACCGAACCTACTTTGCTAGTTGATTGACCCGTCGCATCTACGACCTTACCATGACTTTATAAAACATTCGAAAGGGGAACCTCATGGTCGAATTTGACCCATTGTTCGATATTAGCAATAAAACCGTAATAATCACCGGCGCATCATCTGGTCTGGGAGTCACATTTGCAGAATTCCTTGCTAGTCGCGGAGCTAACGTGGTTATATCAGCCCGCCGCGAAGACAAATTAGTAGAGCTAGAGACCAAAATTCTGGAAAGGGATCAGTCAGCAATGTCGATTCCGTGTGACGTGACAGACTCTTCTCAGGTAACTTCAATGTTTAATGAGGTCGAAAAAAAATTTGGAAGAATAGACATCATAGTAAACAATGCCGGACAAATTGCTGAGGCCGGAGCAGTCCCTGAGAAAATAACTGATGAAATGTTCGAGCAGACAGTTAGAGTCAATCTATTGGGACTCTGGTATTGCTGCAGAGAAGCAGGTCAAAGGATGTTAAAGGATGGCTTGGGGGGCAGCATTATAAATTTATCGTCTGTAGCTGGACTTAATGGCATGAGAGGTATGCCTGCGGCTTACCAAGCAACAAAAGGGGCTGTGGCAACTCTAACTAAAAGTCTTGCGGCATCATGGGCAGACCGAGGGATAAGAGTGAATGCAATTGCACCAGGCTGGTTCCCAAGTGAAATGACAGGAGCATGGGTAAGAAAATCAGCATTCAGGAATCACATAAGCAATAATTCCCCTATGGGTAGAATAGGTAAACCAGAGGAGTTAACCGGCACTTTGTTGTTGCTCGCTTCAGAAGCCTCAAGTTTTATTAACGGACAAGTTATATCTGTAGACGGTGGAATAAGCTCTTCAATGGGTCTTCCTTTCTTCACCGAGGAAATGTTTCAGTACATGGAAAAGGCTGTCCCAGGAGACATGGCTAAAAGGATCAAACCAGAGTAGCCAGGTTTTGGGTTTATGTTTCCAAAGTCAATTTCAGATATATCTAGTTCCTGGCTTGAAAAAATCACAGGATTTGAAGTAAAGCATTTTACTTATTCTGAAGTAAGCGAGGGAAAAGGCTTCGCGGGACAGGTATTTAAATTAAATCTGGCACAAGAGATATCCCATCTAATTTCAGATACACATCCTTCCACATTAGCAGTGAAATTTGCGTCAAAAAATCCGTCGACTCGAAAACTGGTCAGACCTTATGCAATAAACGAAACAAACATCTACAGCAACCTTTCGAAACTCTACGGAAATTTCATGCCAGTAATCTACTTTGCAGAGTGTGATGAGAAAACTGGGGATTTCTGCATATTAATGGAGGATCTTTCAACACAGATATATGGCGACTCACTTCAAGGTCTGTCACATACACAAGCTACCGTTGCAACAACTTCGATAGCTAGGCTCCACTCGAAATTCTGGGATGATCCCAATTTAAATAGATTTTCATGGCTAAAAAATTCAAACCTACTCCTAAGGTTAATGAGGAGACAAATATCACAAAGCATTCCCACATTCCTAGATTCATATGGTAACGGGCTAACTAAACAATTTCATGAACTCTTGAGAGTCTACCCAAGTAAAATGAATACGATATGGAATAAAATGATGGCTTCTCCATCAACAATGTGCCATGGTGACTTTAGACCAGACAACTTCTTTTTCGACTCAGACGGAAAAAATATTAGGGTAATTGACTGGCAACTATGTTCAGCAATGAAAGGAATAGTGGATGTATCGTACTTGGTCGCCTGGGGAATCGATGAATTAGATAGAAAATCTTGGGAATCCCAACTGCTGACCGGTTATCATGACACCTTGATTTCGGAAGGGGTGAAGAATTACTCCAAGTCCGAAATGATTCGGGACTATTCCTTCGGGTTTTTTTTACCTTTCCAGATACTTTTAGTCGCCAGTACCGCCCTCGATAATGGAACAGAAAGAGGAAGCCAACTTATTTCATCGGTCATCAACCGAATGGAATCAATAATAGATGACCACGAACTGCTTTATCAGATATCGAGATTATAATTTGACTATATTCAATAAATGCAAGGTAATCTACACATGAGTGACGAAAGTAATTCTCATATTCTTGGCGTTGTGGAAAGGTTGTCGAAGCAATATATCTCCAACATAGCAGATTTATCAACATCAGAATTAGAACAACCAAGTAGATGCCACCTATGGGCAGTAAAAGACGTAGTCTCGCACCTAGTTGGTATAAACGGATTTGTACAAAATTCCTTATCGAGGAGTCTTGAAGGTGATGGAATGCCTGCTGAGGGAATGCCCAACCCAGGAACAGGTAACGCCAGATCTATGAGTGACGGGATAGCCAACAGAGCTATCCAACTTTCTGAAACAGCACTCAGTTCCAGAACACAAATGATAGATATATCCGAAAGAATGGAATTTGAATTAATTGAAACTTTCAGAAATGTTCCCTCAGATAAATGGGACATTCCTGCATACCATCCTATGAACACACTATCTCCACGACTACTGCTCCTTTTGAAACTTTTTGAATTATCTTTGCACGCATGGGATATTTTTAACGCTCTAGATAAAGATCATCAGGTTGACTCTGAGGCAGCTGAATTACTGCTAGAAGTATGGAAGTCTCCTGAAATCAATGTGTGGTTTTTTACACCTGATATTGAACAGGTTGATCCGGTTGTGTTGGATGTGGAGTTTGATTCAAATAAGGGTCTGCGGCTCGCTAGTTGGTCAGGGACACTAGACATCGTAGACAGACCCTCAACACCTTCAGACTCTGCGACAGTGCTCAAGGTCAGTCCTGAACTTTTCTCATTACTAATAACTGCTAGAGCTAACCTAGATACAAATATTTCCGCAGGCAATGTCTCTATATTGGGTGACGAATCCACAATTCAGTGGTTCCATACCTGGTTCAAAGGTTCGTAGCTCTGCTGTTAATGATTATCTTGCTACAACCCCACCATCAACTACGACTTCTGACCCCGTTATAAAGGACGATTCATCCGATGCCAAAAAGACTACGGCAGGGACTATATCAAATGCGGAGCCTATTCTCCCTAGGGGAATTCTATCTATAAGCCAATCCCTTTGGTTCGACTCTGCAAAAAAACTATTTGTTAGTGGAGTGACTGCATAGCCCGGATGAACTGAGTTAACCCTGATATTATCTTTGGCATACTGAACAGCTATAGATTTGGTCAAAATACGGGATGCTCCTTTACCTGCATGATATGCCGTCACAGTCGGGCTACCGACAAGTCCATAAATGGAAGAAATGTTCACGATGGATCCGCCACCTTTTTCACGCATTGAAGGCACGACCTCCTTGGAACCAAGAAATACTGACTTTGCATGAACGTCTAGCTGTTGGTGCCATGCTTCTTCAGTTGTTTCTTCCACACCAAATCTGGCGGAATTGCCAGCATTATTAACAAGCACATCTGGAGCACCATATAACGAGATAGTATCAGTCACTACTCTTTCCCAATCGGAGGCACTTGTGACATCATGATACATAAACTCTGCCTCAAATCCAGCGGCCTTCATTTGGGCAACTGTTTCCCGTCCGGAATTTAAATCTATGTCAGTGACAATTACCTTGGCACCTTCCCTTAGGAATCGCCATGCAGCAGCACCACCAAATCCCATAACAGAACCTTGTAGTCCAGTAGCCGACCCTGTAATAATCGCTATTTTCCCACTTAATCTCATATATTCACTCCTGTATGAACGAGAGCATCCGAATCAGACTCCGGGAGTTTCGATTTAGGCATTTTACATATCATAGTGTAGGCAGGATCAAAAACATTCCCAATATCATATTCAACATACATTCCAACAAGAATATTTGCGTCTGATTGGGATATACCATAGTCCTGAGTCAACCATCTAAGCATCTCTGAAGTGGCATGCTGAATAGCTTCGTCCAGTGGCCTTACATTACCGGCTGTAAAAATATATTCAAAATTTTGTCCCCTTGGCCATTCGATCGATTTGTCTTTTATAACTTCAAGAGTAAAAGAAACATCCATCGGAATCTCAATACCTGTGCCTAAAATTTCACCATCCGATTGCCAAGCATGCCCATCACCTATATGGAATAGCGCACCTTCTACAAATACAGGAAAGTATGCCGTGGTTTCTGGTTCAAAACCGCGATAGTCCATATTTCCGCCGTAAGGCCCTGAAGTAGCTGTAGATATCGACTGCCCTCTATCCGGAGCTACCCCAAAACAACCAATCATAGGCCTAATCGGAACAATCAGATTTTCTAGAGCAGGAGATGGATTTTCTATAGCTGCTGTGTTGGTATCAAAATCCAATAAAAAATTAAACGTGTCAGTAGTGGGAACCCCATTTTCATGCCCAGGCTCTAGCACGCTGGCAGCTATTTTGGGTCTACAAAAACCGTGATCGCGATTCGGCCAAACTTTGTTGAGGGTAACGGCAAGTACATCGCCTGGTAATGCACCTTCAACATAAAAGGGACCAGTCTGAGGATTTCCCCGAGGTGCAACTTGGTTTCCCTTAAAATCTCGTCCCCCTGCGTCCACCGTAACGGTGTGAATCAAATCGCCGCTCCCCACCCTCAGTACAGGGTCATGGGAACCAATAGACATGTAATATGTGTCGGGGACAAATCTATGTTCCATACAAATCCTCAGAAATATTTCTCACAGTTTATTAGAAGCGACGTATTAAGAACAAACACCATCACTCAAACTCATTTTAGTAAATTTTAAATAATCACATGTTGGATAAATTAAATACAACTCCTCTGGAAGGCATACGCATTGTCTCTTTTGGGGAAGTTCTTTTTGACATAATCGATAATGAGCCTCACCTTGGTGGAGCACCACTTAACTTCGCTTGGTATGCAAGTCAAATGGGTGCTGAAGTAGCGCTCCTGAGTGCAGTTGGCAATGATCTTCTAGGTAATAGAGCATTGAATACAATTCAAAATAGCCAAATAGAACCCCTAATCATGAGAAGTGAATTGCCTACGGGAGTAGCTAATGTGTGCAGCGACGGATCTTTCAAAATTGCGAGAGGAAAAGCTTGGGAAAATATTTCCGTACCATTGTCTGTCGGACCTGAGGTACAACTTCTTTATTTTGGATCTCTGGCACAAGTATCGGAGGAAAACAGGTCTAGTCTAATGACGCTTCTGGATAGAAAACCCAGATCGGTGCTTGTAGATCTGAACTTGAGAGACGACTGCTACACGAACCAAACGGTAGAAGACTGTCTTTATTATGCAACTATATTGAAGGTTAATGAAAATGAATGGAATGTGGTTAGTGAAATAACCGGTATCGACGATCCTGAGACTCTTATGAGACAAAAACATTTGAATACGATGGCAGTCACCAAGGGAGAAAACGGGGCAACTTTATATAGCGCGACTGGCGGAATAGAGTTTAAGACAAACGAGATTGATCTAATCGATCACACGGGAGCTGGTGACGCCTTCAGCGCAGTATTGGCTATAGGAATTCTTGTAAATGCCCCTCCCGCACAGGCGCTTGCTGCATCCTGTAAAGCAGGATCTATAGTAGCTTCAAAAAAAGGCGCCTTAGTAAAATTGCCAAACGATATATTACATGCCTACCAACAAATCATGAATTAAAAGATCCACAATCCATCGTAGACTGGTTGTAGTTGGATTTGTTTAGAAATCGTCAGTAGTAGAAAACTTGTCTTTTTTGTCAGAATCCTCTTGCAAGAAAAATTTTTCCGCACAGTCATCTTTAGTGATCGGACAGAAGGAACATTCTTGTTCGCTAGGTACTTTTACTGCAGGAACATCGGCGGATAATCGCCTCATCAACCCACCTAAGTTCGAAATAAACTTTTCTGTCACTGATCCATCTGGAATACGCAGATCATGATCTGCGTAAACTACCATGCCTTCTAGAGACACATCTCTAAATCTAGAATCATATTTTTCAAGGGCGTACATATACATCAAAACTTGTGTGCTGTGCGATGGGGAGGGTTGCCCGGTCTTAACATCTACAACAACGGCAGAATTTCCACTAATACCTATTAAGTCCGGAATCCCACTCAACATCGCAGTTTGCCCCTGAAGCTTGATAGCATTCTGGTTCTGAATGAAGACTTTGTATCCTTCATTCTCAAATCTCTGCCTAGTATTTTGCAATAATGTCGTATGTTCGATGTGCCAGTTCGCGGCATCAAAACTGGACGGCTCTTTTCTATAACTATTACCCTCATAGTTGGACTTAAACCAAGACGACCATTCGCAGTAATCTTCACCGGAAATAAGACGATTAACCCAAGTTATCCATACATATGTCGATTCACGTCTCTTAGGCATTACTAACCTCACTAACCTCGCAAATAAATTTAACCTCATTATGCTGGTTGATACGTTATATCGTCCCAGACAGATCTACCTGGCGATATACACGGTCAAGACAATATCCACTACTAAATCAAAAGTTGCAAACTATCTGTAATGAGGATAAGTTCAACCCTCCGAAGGATTCACTCGACAAAATGGGACGGGAGACAACTTTCAAAAAGGAGAATTGAATGGGACATTATTTAATCACCGCTTCATACACCAGTGAGGCATGGGCCGCACAAATTGAAAATCCGAAAAACAGAATGGAGGTAGTGAAACCTTTATTTGATGCTGTAGGTGGGAAAATAGAATCTGCCTATTTGTCATTTGGTGGCAACGACCTTGTATTGTTATGTGAGTTTCCAGATAACATAAGTGCCGCGTCAGTAGCAATAAAAGCTGCATCGGGTGGGGGATTATCTAATTTCCAGACTACTCCTCTGATCTCTATTGAAGATGGACTTGAAGCTCTTAAGAAAGCAGGCAATTTGAGCTACTCGCCTCCTGGCGACTAATCTATTTTCGTACCGAAATAAATATTTTGATGCCGCTCGTCCCATTGGGCAGTCGATTAAAAAATATTTCCATACTCTTATTTCAGCCATCACTCAATAGTTTTAAATGAGCATAGGAACAAAAAATGTCATAGTCATGTGTATAGGAGTGGCATCTCTTACATTAGGCGCATTGTCAGGCAGTCTAATCACAACCCTGATAGCACCTGTTGACGAATTCAACCGCTCCCCTGGATGGTGGTCAGGTCATCCGAGTTTGGAAGTAGTACTGATTATAGTCGGTAGTTGTATGGGAGCTGGTGTGTATTGGATACCTTACAAACTATTTTTGGAAAAATGGGCAGGAAGTGATAGCACCAAATAAATTGTACGAGAAAATCTACCTAAACTGGTCCCGGATATACCCCACTGAAATAAACACCAATAACTCTTACGAGCTATAGGGAAACAATCATCCAGTATGAAAATTGAGCCCCTTATTTCCTGGAAAGAAGTGTTATTTTTAACGAACCATCTGGGCTTTGAACACCGTGCAATCCAAAAACACTTCATTATCCACATATAAACCCATCAAAATTAATAATATTAACTTGTAGCATTCTCAGTGAAGGTCAAGTCTCTCCTCATACCGTTGTCGAGTGAACAAACACAAAATAATCGGTGAAAATTTTTGCGAGTTAATAAAAGGTTCCTTTCTCCAAGGAATCTCCCTGTTTCCTAGATCTTCAAGACCTGTGATTTCGATAGCACAACCCCAGGGCGACTCATTATTATCTCCGGTTTTTACATTTCAATTGTGTTAGCCAAAATGAAAAAGGGAACACGAGAGCTACTTTCAGTAATATCCATCATCCTTTTTGCTATAGGTCTACCGAGAGTTGAACGAAACCGGGAATATCGCTCCTCGGCTGCCTGCCAATTTTCTGAAGGAATGCTCAAAGTTAGTAGACCGGTTTCACCTGTAGTTGACTCCGTTAAAGTAGCGCTGGTTTCTCCTTCTGGCACATTATCAATTACGTCTCCTATAATGCTAATAACCTCGTCAGCACATCCACGTTTTGGACGAATAAAATTCCTCACCATAACAGTGGGAGGATTAGAACCAACATATTTACCCTGCTTAAGAACACGCACAATTCCAAATCTTACAGAAATGCATTTTGAAGCTATTTCATCAACCTGCTTATTTCTTTCAACACTCGAAGTCTGGACAGTGGTTAAATATTTATCTATCCCTGAAGCGTCATCAAACAG
>VFFS01000070.1 GCA_009392815.1 SAR202 cluster bacterium | reverse complement strand
ATGAATTAGACAAATCATGGCAGGCAACTTTGAATCCTAGCTTCGAAAGAAGACTACTGGTTGACCCAGGCACTTTCTGGACATCTTTGATACTAGGAACCGTATTCCTGTTTGCTGTGATTGTCTCAGCTATTACATGGGCGAAAAAGAAAATATACAGTCATCCAGAAACCATTGATGAAACATTTGAATTACCAAATATGAATGAAGATATATAGCAGCGCTGAAATTTAAATCACCAATGCAATCTTCTTCAATTTTTACACCATACAGTATTCGTTAAATGTTCGGTGGCAGGCCATTGTATAATTCTTGCCTATCAATATTCTTTGGAAACAAGTCCTATACATTGAATCCTACAGGTTAAAGATGGCAATACTTCCTATACTTGAAATACCTCACCCCACATTAAGAAAACGGGCAAAGAAAGTGCGTGGCATAGATAAGTCAATCACGAAACTCGCCTATGACATGGTCGATACAATGCACGAGGCAGGTGGTGTGGGTCTTGCAGCCAATCAAGTGGGTCAATTATGGAGGATAATTGTAATACAGATGCCAGATGAGGAAGAAGCCAGAGTATATTTTAATCCAGAAATAGTCAAAACTATGGGGACGAGGGAGGTAGAGGAAGGATGCTTAAGCCTTCCAGGTTATAGGGGATTGGTCAATCGGTCTGTTTGGATAAGATTCCAAGCCATCGACCACGGAGAAACAACGGTAAAATTTAAAGCGGAAAATTTACTGTCTCAAGCGTTGGAGCATGAAGTAGATCACCTCAACGGGATTCTGTACACAGATCACCTAGCCTCTCATGAGCAGCTTTACCGAATTGAAGAACAAGAATCTCAGCCAGGAGACGAGGAAGAGGAAATTACTAGCGATCAGAATTCTCTCGATACTCCCGCATCCCTAAAAATAAATTAGTTGCCAGTACGGTAATTAGGCCCAATTAGTGACTCCGATCAGGTCTCGTATGAGTGTTTTTCCCGATAGAAGCTCCAAAACTACCCTTCCTAATACAGTCAGTGCTATTAAATCTGCTCTGGCATTTACAAAAACGGAAGGCTATTTGGTCGGCGGTGTTGTAAGGGACTCTTTATTGGGAATAGACACGTCTGATATAGATATCGCAGTAGAAGGTAACACCACAAAAATCGGCAAAGAGTTAGCCGCTTTTTTGAACGGAACATTTGTACAGTTGGATGTCGACAGAGAAATATCCAGGGTGGTAGTCCAAGGCGATAAAAGTTTTCAAATCGATCTGGTTTCGATAAAGAATGGAATCAATTCCAATCTGAAAAACAGAGATTTCACAATAAACGCCATGGCCGTACCAATATCACGGTTAACTGAAAACTCTGGAGCAACCACCTTCAATCACAACGACCTAATCGATCCGAATAACGGAGCATTGGCGTTAAAAAACCGTGAACTAAGGGCAGTATCGCCTTCAGTGATTAAAGAGGACCCCCTAAGAGCAATACGAGCTGTAAGACTATCATCACAATACACGTTAAAAATTGAACCTTTAACTTATGATCTTATACTCAAAAGTTCATCATCACTAAAGTCGATTGCTCCAGAACGTATTAGAGACGAATTTATGATTTGTCTAACTCTTCCTGGTGCCGCTAGCACACTGAGGATACTCGACAAGTTGGGAATCCTAAAAGAAATTATCCCGGAACTAGAAGTGTCTAAGGGAGTAGAGCAACCTAAAGAACATTTCTGGGACGTTTTCAACCATTCAATAGAATCAGTTGGACAATTGGAGCGAATACTTCAACCCGGATACAACAACCACTCGGAAGAGCACGAAGCTGGTGAGTTTGCCATCGCCCTAGTGCCAAAAATGAACTGTCTGTCCGAGCACTTTAACAGTGTCATTGGGGACGGATACACTCGCTTGGCAATCTGTAAACTTGCCTGCTTGCTTCACGATGTAGCAAAACCCACTACAAAAACTGTTGAAGACAACGGAAAAATAAGGTTCTTGGGACATAACTCCATAGGTGCCGAATTTTCTGAGTTGATTCTTAAAAGATTGAGATTTAGCCGGCCTGTTATTGCACTAGTTTGTGAGCAAGTGCGACAACACCTTCGTCCCAGCCAGATGTCCCCAGACAATGAATTACCATCAGGAAGAGCCATATTCCGCTACTTTAGAGATGCAGAGGATGCTGCGATAGACACACTATACTTAAACATGGCTGATTATATGTCAGCCCGAGGACCACTGCTAGAACAAAGTGAATGGGAATCACATTGTCGTACCATAGGTCACATCCTAAAAGAAGGTTTTGCAGAAAAAGGACCTGCAAATATACCTAGGCTGATAACAGGACACGATATAATGGATAGGTTGTCGATTCCTGCGGGCCCTAAAGTCGGTCAAATTTTAATGGCGGTCACAGAGGCTCAAGGTGAAGGGAAAATAGCAAATAGAGAACAGGCTTTAGAATTTGTAGAGTCCGTCTCGATTTTGGGAGAATAGTTTGCGAAGAAACGCACGAGCACTTATAACAATAGCGCTAATAATAACGATTTGTGCGGGCATTGTTGGTTTCCAAAAGATTAGCATTGGAGCCTTCAACAGAGGTGGAGATACTCCACTGGGTCTCAGTCTTGGCTTAGACCTTCAAGGAGGAAGTCATCTCGTCTACGAGGCAAACCTAGTCGACCCGACGACTGGTGAAAAGCAAGAGATCAGCAAAGATCAAATGCAGTCTCTATCACATACCATTGATAGGAGAATAAATTCATCTGGTCTTGGAGAACCCATAATTCAGATACTGGGTGAGGATCGGTTGCTTGTGCAATTACCTGGAATAAGAGATCCAGGAAGAGCAAAGGCCCTAATCGGGGAAACTGCTAGGTTGGAATTTAGACATAGAACACTAAATGCCCCACCTCAACCAATCGAATCTATAAAACCGGAAAACATAAAGTCCATTAAAATTGATGAACTTCGAGAAGATGGAAAAATCTTTAGCGAACTAGACGAGAAAGACAAAGATGATCAAACTCAAGAACTCACGTCATTTCCAGCAGTTATTGTTGAGTTTGATGAAACAGGTTCCGATAATTTTGAAACCCTTTTCTTGAACCTGTCTTTATCCCTGGAAAAAGCCGCCACAGAGGCAGCAGCTGGCAATTTTGGCTCACCTGCAGACCAAATTCACATCACTATTGATGGTGACGAGGAACTTCGATTTTCTACCCTAGCGAATAGCATCCGAAAGATCGGAGATACACCTCGTTTTGGTATTGCATTCCCATCCGATGATACTGGGATGGATGGAAACATAGCTGTGGAAGATGCTAAGAAAAAATTAGGAAATAATCCTGAGATAGAGTTCGCTATAAAGAAAGGTTTTTTTGACGAAGACATTGGACTTTCTGGAGACGACTTGAAAAGTGCCTACGCCGGTCAACATCAGGCCTCCGGAGTACCTATTGTTAATATAGAATTTGACGACCGTGGAACTCGAATATTTGGAGAACTCACTACAGATATTTTTGCGAAACAAGAGGAAACTGGTGTAAGAGACCAAATAGCCATTTTGCTAGATGGCCAAGAGTTGATATCTCCAGTGGTAAATTCTCCCATTACAGCAGGTACTGCCGTGATACAGGGCGGTGATTTCACAATGACTCGCGTGAAAGACTTGGCTCTTCTATTGGAATCGGGCCGATTACCTGTACCAATAGAGCTCATCCAAGAACGCGACGTAGACGCAATTCTTGGGGCAGACTCCCTCAGGAAAAGTGTCGCCGCTGGATTTATAGGCTTGGGTTTGGTTCTAATATTCATGACACTCTACTACAGGGTTCCAGGAGTGGTCGCCTCTGTGGCACTAATAATTTATGCCGTAATTGTGCTGGCTATATTCAAGATAATTCCTGTCACCCTTACTCTTTCTGGAGTTGCTGCAGCAATTCTGTCCATCGGAATGGCGGTTGATGCAAATATATTAATTTTTGAGCGGATGAAAGATGAATTGAGAGCTGGCCGAACAATGCTTTCGGCAATTAACATAGGATTTAATAGAGCCTGGCCAGCAATAAGAGATGGGAATGTATCCACCCTTATAACATGCGCGATACTTTACTGGTTTTCGGATCAACTTGGCGCAACCATAGTGCAGGGATTTGCTGTAACTCTGGTAATCGGTGTAGCTATCAGCATGTTTTCTGCCATCGTAGTGAGTAGAACACTAATGCGTGTGGTCGCACTCTCACCATTATCGAGAAAGATCAACCTATTTACACCAACCGGCGCTGGAAATATTACTAATAGAGAATCCGTATGAAAATTAAGGAGATTGCAAGTTGGACTTTGTAGGAAAGAGATTTTGGTTCTTCATAATCTCCTTACTTGTAATAACACCCGGAATTATATTCCTGATCCTAGCCCCTGGGCTAAATCCTGGAATAGATTTTACCGGCGGCTCCAGCATGACGCTACGCTTCTCGAACGAATCAAACATTAATCAGGAACAGGTGAGGGATCAACTCTTTGCTCTCAGCTATGAAGAAGCAACTGTGCAAAACCTAGGCGAAAACAGCTTCTTTGTCCGTACTAGAGAGCTGGATGAGGTAGCTAAAGATGCACTTGTAACAAATATTACGTCTTCGCTAGACGAAGGTGCTGAGAACGTGTTGCAGGGATTCGATTTAGTATCTCCCATTGTTGCACAAGAAACTGTCATGAACGCTTTTTGGGCGATAATAGCTGCAGCCATAGGGATATTCATTTATATCTGGTGGGCTTTCAGAAATGTCCCAAGTCCTCTCAGATATGGCCTGGCGGCAATAGTCGCTCTCATTCACGACACAATAATTGTTATCGGCATATTCGCTATTCTGGGGGAACTGATGAATATGGAAGTTAATACCATGTTCCTAATCGCCCTATTGACAGTTATTGGGTACAGCGTTAACGACACCATCGTAGTATTTGACAAAATTCGGGAAAATGTCTTGATTCATTCAAATAGAGCCTTCCCAGAAATAGTTAATTTGAGTATATCGGAGACCATCAGTAGGTCTCTAAACACAAGTTTTACGTTATTAATAACACTCGTTGCACTGATACTTTTTGGAGGTGCAACCATTAGAGAATTCCTTTTTGTTCTACTAATTGGAGTGGCAGCAGGAACATACAGCTCTGTGGCTATAGCAAGCCAAGTGTTAGTTTCATGGGACCAAAAAAGCATAGGCATACCGTTCAGAAACAGGACCGTCACTTAAGACCTTGGTGCAAAGCTAGGGTTGTAGCACTATTCTCCCAATAGGTTCACGCCTTTTAACCAAAGTATATGCCTCTAGCAAATCTTCAAATCCTAATGTTGAGCCAATAATTGGCTTGACAGAACCGGATTCCACAAGTGAGATGGCTTTTTCTATGTTAAAAAGGTCCGCTCCTGTGGAACCTATCAATGAGGCATCTCTAAACATCAATTCCGTAACATTCATTGAGGCACTAGGTCTTTCAATCTCACCAAGAATTAATATCTTGCCGGATAGTGCAACACTCGATACAGAGGAGTGTAATAAAGCAGATCCTACTGGATTAAATACAATATCTGCTCCTCGATCTTCCGTAAAAGCATGTACTAGTTCTGAAGGATCTATTCCATCTTCAGACAGAAATACCTGGCCAATATTTAATGCTTCAAGTTCTCCAAGCTTGTGTGGCGAAGTCGTGAAGGCTATTACATTAGTCCCAACATCAGATGCAACTTGAAGAGCATGCACTCCTAATCCTCCACCAGCTCCAAATACAACGATTGTTTGACCTGATTTTATTTCCGCCAGATCATAAAGAGCCTTTACGCTAACCCCAATCGGACAAGCTACTAAGCTAGCTTCCACAACGGAAATATTTGAACTCACTGGGAACACATTCCTTGCATCAACCGCTATGAATTCAGTAAGTCCTCCATCTAATTTATGTCCAAATCCAAGTCCGTAAACACAGCGATACTCAGAACCTTTCAAGCACATTTCACACTGCCCACATGATGAAGTAAGGGTTGTAATAACCTGCTCTCCGGGAGTGCGGTCGGATACATCAGAACCAATCTCTACGATATTACCTGCGATCTCGTGACCGAGAACGATATTTTCTGGCACTCCTCTTCTTATGGTCCCGTCCATGATGGATATATCATGATGGCACAGGCCTACCGCCCCTACTCTCACCAAAACCTGAGTTGATTTAAGATTAGGCACTGGCCTCTCCACTACTTCCAAGAGAGGCTCCAAACCTGCCTTTTTTAGAATAACCGCCTTCAAATAAATTCCTTAGCGGGACTTCGGATTCTCAATCAAGTCTGCCGCAGCCCGTATCGTCTCCCAGACAGTCCGATTTTGGTCAATAGTTTCAGGTGTCTCGGTAGCAAATGGAGTCGAGTTAAGTAATTTGTATATTTCTGCTGCTCCTTTATGAAAATGAGGAGTTACCCCTAAATCCTCAAAAGTTGACGAGATTTCCTCCATCTCACCAATCCATCTGTGCGCATTAGCGGGTAGCCTTGATATACCATTCTCCATTGAGTTCAGGTGAGCTTTCTGACTGAATTCAAATTCTTCCCTTAGAGCCTCAGTAAGACCCATTTTTTCTGCGGCCGTTAGCAACGCAACCTGCAAAGTATTGGTGCCTTTTGTCAAAGCCGCGTAGCACATCTTAATTCCCGAGGCTTGGCCAATCTCATTCCCAACTGACTTAACAATGATTCCTTTTCCATTTAACTCAGTCGCTACCTGGGCATCGGGACCCGAGACATAAAACCTAGGGGTATCTCCCTTCGCAGGAGCAGTACCAATAATTCCACCGTCTATGAAGTTTCCTCCAGAAG
>VFFS01000069.1 GCA_009392815.1 SAR202 cluster bacterium | reverse complement strand
ACTAATAACGTCATCATGAAGCTGTAACTCCACCATCCATTACCATTTCACTACCAGTCATATAAGACGATTCATCAGATGCTAGAAATAGTGCACCGTACGCTATTTCAATAGGATTGGCGATTCTTTGGAGAGGAACCGTTTCTTTGATTCTTTGCTGTCGTAGTTCGTCACCCGTGATATGGGCGATCATGTCCGTATCGACACCACCGGGGTGAATTGAATTAGCTCTGATTCCATATTTCCCATATTGAACCGCTGTCGACTTAGTAAATATTCTGACTGCGCCCTTGGAAGCGTTGTAGACGGGTTGAATGGTCGGTTGACCGATTATTCCTGAAATGGAAGAAACGTTGATTATGGATCCACCGCCATTTTTCTTCATCTCTGGGACTACATACTTTGTACCCAGAAAAACTCCTTTAGCATTTATATCCATCACACTGTCCCATATTTCTTCTGAGGTATCATCATTTGTTCCCCATACGGCAATCCCAGCGTTATTTAACAAAATATCGATTTTTCCGAAATGTTCAACGGTCTTATTTACAACATCTTCCCAGTCTCGTGAATTAGAGACGTCATGATGAATGTATAAACATTCACCTCCATGTTCCGCGATTTCCGCTTCAATTTTGCTTCCTTCCTCATCTAAAATATCCGTGATTACAATTTTGGCGCCTTCTTTAGCAAATAATTTAGCTTCTGCAGCACCCTGGCCTCTAGCGCCTCCTGTAATTAAAGCTACCTTTCCCTCAAGCCTCATCTTCAGACCTCCTTTATCCTTGCTCTGACGCAACACCTTTATAGACACTAAAATTTAATAACTCGTAAATTTAAATGATTTGAAAATCCTACCCAACAAAAAGGTTGTGCTACCGGGGTGTTGGAGCCGACGGCGGGAAGTATTCCTGAACTGGTATTTCAATCACTGATGGAACGCTATTCTTGACTGCTTCGTCAACCACATCAGATATTTCTGACGGATGCTCCACATAGTAGCCCTTAGCACCGAACACGTTTGCCAATTGATCAAATCGCGGATTTTCAAGATCCACGCCCACGTATTTTTCGTTATGCAATGCTTTTTGTTGGGATTTTTCAGCCCCCATGCAGTTATTGTTTAATACGATACTTACTGAAGGAATATTGTGACGCACAGCGGTATTCAATTCCCCACATGTGTAAAGAAATCCGCCATCACCATGGATACTGATAGCGGTTCTGTCTGGTCTACCGAGTTTGGTACCCAATCCAACACTGAATCCCATTCCAAGTGCCCCCTGTCCGGCGTAATTAAACATTGTTCTGGGCTCCTCGAAAAATATCCGGTCATATGCGAGTCCAGGCGCAACACCAGCATCAATGGTCACCATCGAGCCTTTTGGCATTGATTTCGCTAATTCAGGGAAAACCTGCTGAGGCATCATAGGTTCATCCACTAACGCTCTTTCCGACTCCAATCTTTTTATCCTCTTCTGAGCTATTGATTGAAACTCGGATCTCCACTTATTGTTGCTCTTACCGTCCGGAGATAACTCCCGAACCGCCTCTATGATTTGTTGGGCAACACTTTGGGCGTCCCCGACAATACCTACAGAAACCGGGTAATTCCGACCGATCTCAACGGGATCTATATCTACTTGTATGATCTTTGTATCTTCATTAATAACACTATAATCCCATGAGCTGGAAGCCTGGTTAATCTTGGTCCCCAACGCGAGTATCACGTCCGCTTTGTCCATTGCTTCATGTGCTTCTCCAGAACCACGCCCGCCAGGAGGTCCTACATAGTTCGGATGACTGTTAGGTATGGCGTCGTGGTGACCATAAGACGGAACCATCGCCATATCTAACAATTCCGCCAAAACAACAGATTCAGCAGTTGCGCCACCATCCACAACTCCTCCCCCAGCGAGTAAAAGAGGGGAATTTGCTGTCAGTAAAATCTCGGCTGCTTGCCTCACTGAACCGACATCTCCGAAAGTCTTGGGATCTACTGTCCGATATTGATCTGGAGTCAGAATTTGATCTGAAAGCACTTCGTTATCCAAAAGATCCCTGGGAATATCTAAGAGCACTGGACCCTGCTTACCCCACATGGCGACCCTAAATGCCTCTCTTATAAGATCCGGAACTCTTTCTGTTTTATTTGCCTGTACAGACATCTTGGTCAATGGTTTAAATATGTTGACAAGATCAAATGCCTGAGAACCGTCCCGACCGATATACTCCATTGCCGTGTCACCGGCAATCGCGATAACAGGCGCTCTTCCCTTCAAAGCAAGGGACATACCACCAGCAAGATTTATTGTTCCAGGACCTGAAGTCGTCATGCATACCGACGGCTTACCGGTGGATTTAGAATACCCGTAGGCCATCAATATGGCGCCCTCTTCATGTCTAGTATCGATAAATTTAATATCTTCCCTTCCGTACATTTGCGTCACCATACTATTCGTAGTTAATCCGGTAACACCAAACACATATTCGACACCTTCAGCCCGAAGCAATTCAATTACCGCCTGTCCAGCTGGAATATCTGACATATTAATCATTCCTATATATTTTTTTAGTTAATTTTATGAACGTATAAGGATTTCATAAGACAACTATCTTCTAACAAAAATCTAAAATGAGAATCCTATTTCAATTCGATATTTAGAGCGCGTCTCCCATGAAACCAGTCAAGAGCTTATCAAAAAGATCACCATCCTGATATTTACCTAAATCCAAGAGTCGGACTTTCGTAGGTTCCTTGCTCAAATAAAGACAATTAAAACTCCACCAAAATTCATGATAGCCACTATGAAAACATGTAACTTAGATTCCCAATCCAGCTAAATCAGTTTAACCTTTACAAAACAAGTTACCTGAAATGACCGATTTGTGGGGGATCAGAAGGAGAAAAACATGGCTAGGCTGGAAGGAAAAGTTGCGCTGATCTCCGGGGGGGCCAGAGGACAGGGAGCAGCAGAAGCTAAGTTATTTGCCCTTGAGGGAGCTAAAGTTATCCTAGGTGACATCCTTGACGAGGAAGGGAAAAGTACAGAAGCCGAAATCAAAGCTGCTGGAGGAGATGCGAAATATATTCATCTGGATGTAACTAGTGAACAAGACTGGGATAAGGCAGTCAAGGAAGCCACATCCGGTTACGGAAAGTTGGACATACTGGTTAATAATGCAGGAATACTTCTACGTAAAGGAATCGAGGAAACATCTGCAGAAGAGTGGGACAGAATACAGGACGTCAATTCAAAGGGAGTGTTTCTGGGTACAAGAGCTGTAATACCGGAAATGAGAAAAGTAGGAGGGGGGTCAATCGTAAACATCTCATCTGTCGCAGGACTAATTGGTTCTACATCAGCAGCATACGGTGCAAGTAAGGGTGCAGTCAGACTTTTAACAAAGTCGACTGCTGTACAGTATGGTCCAGAGAAGATTCGATGTAACTCCGTACACCCTGGTCTGATAGACACGGATATGGTTCATGACATATTTTCGAATGAGGAACGGATGTCTAATAGGATCGCCATAACCCCGCTAGGTACCTTTGCTGAACCAAAAGATGTCGCATTCGCAGTCTTATTCCTAGCATCAGATGAATCACGATTTGTCACTGGTTCTGAATTGGTAATAGACGGAGGAACCACAGCGAAATAACTATTACAACCAAATTCTGCAGCATAATATATGCTTGTCGTTATAAAGATTACTACTTTTAGAAATGCTGGTTTTCAAAGAAGGGAAGTTAAGAAATATGAAATTTGCTTTAAGGAATACATGGGTGTGTCAACGAGGCAAGGGCCCTGAGGCTATGGAAGGCTTCAAACTTGTAGCCGCAAACTATAGGAATAATGGTG
>VFFS01000068.1 GCA_009392815.1 SAR202 cluster bacterium | reverse complement strand
AATCACCGCAATAATCTGTATCTCTTCCATCTATAACTCCTCAGTAATGCCTGCCGGCATTTCTATTCGTAAAACAAGCATGAATTTTCCTTCATGTATCCCAAAGCGTCAATACGAATGAGGTCGAATAAAAAAGATAATTGACCAATCATCCGAATCAAAGTCGTATTTATTACCCTGAATTCCACGCATCCACCAGAGACCTGGCGGAGCGTTCCGGAGATTCTGCCATTGTGATAGCGCTGACAATGCAGACCGATTGAACACCTGTCCGCCTGACTTCATCCAAATTTTCAGCGCCGATACCTCCGATAGCAACAACCGGTAATTCCGTACTCTGAACCAACCTTTCTACCACTTCAGGCCCTACCGGAATTCTAGACGATTTTCCCATAGTACTTGTTGCGTAAACAGCACCTATCGCCAAATAGTCGACTCCTGAGTACTCTGATTCAGAAGCTTCTATTGGCCCATTATTAGATCTTCCGATACCTCTCGCCCGGCCTAGTATAGTACTGGCGCTTTTAACAGGTAAGTCAGACTGACCTACATGTAGGAAAGGGGATCCAACCAGATTAGCAATATCCGCTGCATCGTTTACAACAAAAGGAACCTCAGCTTCATCACATATTTCCTGAATACTTTGTGCATTTTCTAAAAAAACGGATCTGTCATTAACCTTATCCCGATATTGAACGATACGTACCCCTCCATTTATCGCAGACTTAGCTACCTCTACCAAATTTTTGTTGTTAACAGCTTGCGGATCGATGATTGTGTATATACCACTAATACTTTCCCTCAGAGCGGTCCGTACCATCGTGTTTACGCTCACTTCAACAGAATCGATATGTGGTAATAAGGTGCGACTGAACAATGATTTCGCCGTTTCTATCTGACAAAGTAGGACCTCCGCAGATTCCAAGAAAATCCTCAGTTTAGGAGGTTTTGATGGCTCGGTTTTTTCAAAATCAGAAATACTTGCCCTTAAATTAACGATGTATTCGCCAGTGCTGGTATCCGGTTTCTGCAGCTCATCTAACAATAAAGAAAAGGTGTTTTGATAGTCAGTCATATTTATATATCCAACCCTTTAGGCATTTGGCCCCCTCGGGCATCATCTATTGTTTTTCTTACGCTCTCTGGCATTTCTACTCCATGAGTCCTAAATTTCTCCTCCACATTGCGTCCTATATCGGATGAATCCGAGAATTTTTCGGATGATGGTGATGATTTCCCCGTCATTTTGAAAGATGACAGTGAAATCTTTTTTTCAACATCGTAAGTGTTGCAATCTGGACACTGAGTATCAGAATGGTCAATAAATGAGCGATGCAAGACTTCAAAGTCCAAACAGCAACTTTTACACTGGTACTCATAAATTGGCATTGTTAATTTCCCTGCCTCCAAAATCGGGTTCTAGCTGAAAATCCCCATTGCTTTCGACACGGGTGCAAAGCTTTTTCTATGGATTGGGGACGGGCCTTTTTCAAATAAGGCCTCCATATGTGCACTAGTGCCATACCCTTTGTTTCTTTCAAATCCGTAACCACTATACAATTTGGAAATAGTACTCATCTCTGCATCTCTTGAAACCTTCGCGACGATAGAGGCAGCCGCAATTGAGCGACTCTTTCTGTCACCTTTGATAATCGATCTAAAAGGGATTTTAGCCTCAGTAAGATCCATAGCATCTACCAAAAGAAAATCGGGTTGTCGTATAGAATCAGCTATAGCCCGGAGCATGGCTTTTCTAGTAGCTGCTACAATGCCGTATTCATCAATTTCCTCAGACGAACAACTTCCCACTGAGCAAATTACCGATATTTTCCATATTTCTTCCGATAGTTTCTCTCTCTTCTTTGGGGTAAGAAGTTTGCTATCAGTTATTTCACTGATCAATCTCTCATCAATGTCTGGTGGAAAGGCAGTTACAGCGGCCGTGACTGGACCAGCTAGGGCTCCTCTCCCAACTTCATCGATACCCCCAATGCAACTAAATCCATTTAGGATAAGTTCTGTTTCCGCTCTGAGAGAAGTTTCTTCAATCAAGCCGTAATGTCACACGTTCGTAAAAATCTTGGGTTGTTCTAAAATTGAGGTGTCATCCAATACGGTTTCTATGATCCCCCCACCTAACAATTCCTCGCCATCATAAAAAACCACTGGCTGACCAGGAGTTATAGCTCTCTGTGCTTCCTTAAATTCAACCACACCTGAATCACCCTCAAAAAATGCAGTTGCTTGGGCCTCTTCAGCCTTATATCTAATCCGAGCAAAGACATTCATGACTTGAGTTTTATAGGATTCATGAGTCAAGCTAAGATTTTTGAAACTGAATCTCTTCCTATAGAGTTCATTTTCATCACCTAGTGTTATTTCGTTGGTCTGATTATCAATCTTTAGTACAAATTTTGGCTCCAACCCATTTTGTTTTAACCCAAGGCGTCTCCTTTGACCCACGGTGAAAAACTGAATACCAGGGTGATCTCCCAATAAATTCCCAGACGTGTCAACGAATGAACCTGGACGGGCTTTTATCCGTTCCTGTAGAAATTCCCTGTAATTTCCCGATGGAATGAAGCATATCTCCTGGCTGTCGGGTTTATCAGCAACGGGTAACCCGCCTTCTACGGCAAGATCCCTTATTGCTTTCTTCGTATACTCCCCAACGGGGAAGAGCAGTTTTTGAAGTTCCGGCTGGTTTAGGGTGAATAGAACGTAAGATTGATCTTTCCCAGAATCGATCCCCCTCATCAGTTTCACCCCGGAGGAAGATTTATCTAACCTAGCATAGTGTCCGGTCGCGATATAATCCGCCTCTAAAAACATGGCTCTTCGGAGAAGAAAATCAAATTTGATCTTGTCGTTGCAGGCCAAACAAGGGTGGGGCGTGCGACCCGAGTCGTATTCCCTGACAAAGTAATTTACAACGTGTTCTTGAAACTCTTTTTCAAAATTTACGAAATAATGAGGTATATCTAGAACATCGCAAACATTCCTCGCGTCCTCCACATCTTCAACGGAACAGCATCTTTTGTTATGAACCTCTCCTACCTCAGAATCCTCGTCAGAGGACCAGAGTCTTAGAGTCATTCCTATAACGTCATAGCCTTGTTTTTTCAGTAGCAATGCAGCTACGGAAGAATCGACTCCTCCACTCATTGCGACTATCACTCTTTTCTTCTTCATAGTTAAAGGCTAGCACACTACATCTTTTACTGCGTCGAATATTATTAGACTTCTAAGCATATAATTAACTGAAATGGAATCTCAAAATACATATCATGAAAAAATAGACGAGGGAATTGAGGCTGCCCTTCAGGCCTCATCCGATATTCAAGCAGAGAACATAAGGCTCATTGACGTCTCTGGGCAATGTGAATTTGCCGATTATTTTATTGTGTTGACGGTCCAATCCCCTAGACAGATGCGTGCGGTAGTTGATGAAATAGAATCTAAATTAAAGATTCTTTCGCTCCCACTTCATCACAGAGAAGGGGACAACACCAGTGGCTGGACGCTTTTAGACTACGGAGACCTAGTGGTTCATGTATTCGGGCAAGAATTTAGAGAATATTATTCTCTTGAGGATGCTTGGCCCGACGCAAGAACTGTGAGAATTATTCAATAATCCAGCTATCTATTTCTCTTTTATAATCTAGAACTTCTTCCTTCTGGAAGAAAAGATTTAATTCTCTTTCTGCCGATTCTGGGGAATCCGACCCATGCACAAGGTTCATACCTATGGTCATGCCAAAGTCCCCCCTTATAGTACCTGGGGCAGCTTCTTGAGGGTTGGTTCCTCCCATTAGGGTTCTCATTACTGCAACAGCATTATCGCCCTCTATTGCAAGAGCCACAACCGGGGAGGAAGTAATGAAACTAACAAGATCCCCGAAAAAGGGTCTGTCAACGTGTTCCCCATAATGCTCCTTGGCAAGTTCCTCGCTGACATGGATTAGCTTGAGACCAGCTATCTTTAATCCCTTATTTTCGATCCGGCCAATAACCGTTCCTATCAAACCACGTTGTACGCCATCAGGCTTCACCAACACTAATGTCTTTTCCAAACTAATCTCCTTGGATCTAACCTAAAATTCTTATTGATTTTTCAGTCTAGCTTTCTCAGCTGAGTCAATCTGAGAACTTTGCACATAAATAGGCTCCAATACTGCAGAGTCATCTACAGCACCTTCCTTAAATCTTCTCCATCCTAAAGAAATCATTGAAGATAAAGATCGGGTAGGGGGAACAATATTTTTTACATTTATAGAGTCCTCAATTACTCCGGCACTTACCAGATCCTGTACTGACTCACCGCAAACAATTTGATCCTCATGAATCGAAATTTCATCCCTCTGGAAATATATCAACTCGACCCGATTCTGGGTGTCAGTCTGGCTCTTCTGATAATCGATTCTGTAAACTCTACCCCTACCAGCGGGAAGGAAAACAGAGACTTCAGTATTGAGTTCGGAATAAGGAAACCGTTCAATGTCCGCAGTCGGGATACCCACTATAGGTATCTTCAATCCAGAAGCAATCCCTTTAGCTGTCGTTACACCCACTCTGACTGAACTAAAAGATCCTGGACCGGATGCAACAAACACCACATCGAGATCATCAAGTGCAGCCCCTACGTTTTCAACCATGGAGGAGATCGCTGGCAATAATTCAACAGAATGGTTTCTTTTGGAGAGCCAAGTTTTTTGTTTAACTAACTCCCCAGAATCACTTAAACTTACACTGGCATACCCAGTCGATGTGTCTATACCAAGTTCCATTCAGCCGACCCTGTCTTGCAAATTTGCGGGGGCGACATATTCCCCCAAGTTTTCATATTCCCTAATTTGAGACGCACTTATCTTCAACACCCTGGAATATTCGTCCAATCTTTTAAACTCTATCAAAATAGACTCATCCGGAAACAAGTCCTTACTCCTTCCTGGCCATTCGATTATGGAAACACCCTCACCATAAATAAGCTCGTCAAGGCTATGATCATCATGGATAGACAAATTATCCAACCTGTAAAGGTCCATGTGATAAATCGGAAACTTCCCTTTGTATTCGGCAACTATCACAAAAGTTGGACTTCTGGCGAAGTCATCCGACCCCATTCCCAATATTAGGCCTTGTGTTATGCAAGTTTTCCCACACCCAAGTTCCCCATCCAGCAACACGACATCTCCCTCGTGCAGACTAGTTCCAAGTATCCGCCCGATTTCAATAGTGTCCTCTGGACTTTGAGATAAAAGTGTAATTGTATGATATTGGTTAGACATTTCAGTCTATTAATAATGCCACATCAACACTGATAACGACGAGGAGTTAAATTTGACTTCAAACAAAAATTTAAAATATATGGCTGTAGTTCCAGAAGATTTATCGATTGATGCAAATAGTAGCGTCCTTTTTTTAATGCATGGTTATGGAAGCCACATGGGGGATCTTGCATCCCTCTCAGGCCTGATAAGGCATGGGTCCGATTTAATGATCTGCCCTAATGCCCCATTTCCTCTGCAACTGGGATTTAACCAATCAGGATTTTCTTGGGGAAATTACGAAGATCAGGAAAATTATACAGATCACATAAATGAATCCTCAGAAAGGGCATTCGCAACTATAGAGGCAGCTAAAGACCAATATGGATTTGATGATTCCAACTTGATAGTGGGAGGATTTTCACAAGGTGGATCCATGGCTTTAAGAATTGGATTTACACAAGATAGGAAATTCAAGGGGGTATTGGCTCTGAGTACAATCCTCAGAGAGGACCACAAAGACAGTATTCAACGTTCTGATGTACCCACCTTCGTGTCACACGGCACAAACGATCAAGTATTGGATATAAAAGAAGGAAGATACATCAACGAAACATTAAAAAGCCTGAATATTGATGTCACCTATAAGGAATATGCCATGGCACATGAAATCACCCGGGACTGTATCTCTGATCTCAGTAGCTGGATAGATAACTTGGGTGTTAGTTAGTTATCTTGACTATTGAAGAGCCTCTGATCTCAAAAAGTCGAAATCACATCCTTTGTCGGCCTGGGTGATATGTCTGGCGTGCAGCCATTTGAATCCTCTTTGGAATTCTGGTCCATTTTCGTAGTTCGACTTTATTCGGGCATCCATTTCTGACTCGGATATGTCCAAACTCAACCTTCGATTTGGCACATCAAGAGTTATTTGATCACCGTCCTCAACTGCGCTGAGAGGGCCACCGTTAGCAGATTCGGGACTCGCATGTACCACAACAGTCCCAAAAGCGGTCCCACTCATACGCGCATCACTTATTCGAACCATGTCTCTTACACCAGTTGCCAATATTTTCTTGGGAATTGGCAAGAATCCCCATTCCGGCATTCCGGGGGCACCAATTGGTCCACCGTTTTTCATTACCAGTACATCGTCAGGTGTAACGTCTAAATCAGGATCGTCGATTCGGGCATACAGGTCGTCGTGGTCATTAAAGACTACCGCTCTGCCAGTATGCACCATCAAGTCAGGTGAAGCCGCTGTTGGTTTTATTATCGCTCCAGTTGGCGCTAAATTTCCGTAAAGTACAGCCAGTCCCCCTTCAGGGTCCAAAGGATCATCCACTGTTCTAATCACATCAGGAAGATGCGCTTGCTGACCGGATATATTCTCCCCAAGCGTTTTTCCAGTCACGGTGACATTACTAAGATCCAGTAAATGAGAAATCCGATTCATGAGCGCAGGCACCCCACCTGCATAATAAAAATCCTCCATCAAATATTGCCCCGACGGCTTGAGGTTAAGCAGAAAAGGAGTGGTTTTGGAAAGCTCGTCGAAGAGCTCAAGCGGCAGATTAATCCCGACTCTTCCAGCTATTGCAATCAAGTGGATAATAGCATTTGTGGACCCGCCTATCGCATGTACACATCTAATTGCATTTTCAAATGCTGATTGAGTCATTAGTTTAGATGGTTTTAGATCGGTTTGGGAAAGAGCCACTATCTGCCTGCCAGCTGCTTCAGCCATCTGTTTTCTTCTAGAATCAACAGCAGGAATCGCAGCATTCCCAGGCAGGGCCATTCCTAGAGCCTCACCTATGGTAGCCATTGTGGAAGCCGTACCCATTGTCATACAGTGACCATTACTTCTAACTATGCAACTTTGTAATTCTGCCCAGTCGTCCTCAGTAATCGTTCCAGCCCTCAACTCAACTTCATAGCGCCTACAATCTGTGCAAGATCCTAATTCCTCTCCTTTCCAATTACCCTTCAACTGAGGTCCACCTGTAACTAGAATAGAAGGTATGTCAGCACTTGCTGCTCCCATAAGTAAAGCAGGGGTTGTTTTGTCACATCCTCCAAGTAAAACGACTCCATCGATCGGGTTGGCGGTAATGGATTCCTCAACATCCATGCTTAACAAATTCCTGTATAGCATCGTAGTGGGTTTCATATTGTATTCACCCAACGACATGACCGGAAATTCCATGGGAAATCCACCAGCCTGCCATACTCCAATTTTCACAGATTCGGCCAAGTCACGAAGATGGGAATTACAATGAGTTAATTCGCTCCAAGTGTTGCATATGCCAATTATTGGCTTACCCTCGTAGGATGGCTCATCAAATCCTTCAGCCTTGAATGCCGCTCTCCTTAACCAACCATATAACTCAGGTGTTTCAAACCATTCTTTACTTCTTTTTGATACGGGGGAACTAGACATTAACAAAAATCTCCAGAATATTAAGCTTCGTCTTTGGATTGTTTTTCATACTCTGCCATCTGTTTTTCTACGTGTGCCCTGATCGCGTTTCGAAGCTCATTAGCCGATGGCGGAGACACATAAAAAACCTGGACATCCGGTTCAAATTGCACTCCATGACCTTCAGCAACAAAAAGCAGAGCGACCTCGTCAGCACTCATCGTTTCCGATATCTTTTGAGATATCGTTTCAAACCTCTGTTTGGACAGATTCTGATAGGAATCCATTGCAAGTTCGTATACTTTTTTGCTCATCAACCCAATAGATAAACAACGTTGCCAGTCAGAGATCTCTCTCAAAACCTCTTCATCTTCCACTGGTTCCATAGAAGCACCTGAATCGGTGTACCTTTTTATGGCCAGCGAAGCTCTTGCAGAGACAGCCTCTACAAGTTTTATACCTTCCTCACCTCCAACATGAACCATCTCGTGGAATACAAATTTCACGGTTGCGAGGGCAGATTCCAATCCTCCCACCTGCTGCACAACTTCATCCCAGTACTTATCACAGAGATCACCATTGGTTGACTCAAAATCTGGAGTCGTTGGTATAGTGGGAATCAACAGAAGCTTTTTCTTTCCATCGAATTGTCCAGGGTTGGATTTTCCTGTATTTCCTAATGTAGCCACCTAGATCTTCTCCATTCTTACTGCACACACCTTGTACTCGGGAATACGGGACTCTGGATCCAGGGCAGCGTTAGTCAAAAAGTTAGCTGCTTGCTCTTGTAATTTCACAAAAGGGACAAAAATTTCGCCTGAATTCATCTTTTCTGAAACTAGAACTTCGGCTTCCATTTGGCCACGTCTGGACTTTATGCAAACTTTGTCTCCAGAGTTCAACCCATAATTATCACAATCATCAGGATTAACTGCTACCTGAATAACAGAAGCCCTCGCAAGGAGTCCGTGTGCTCTTCGAGTGATTGTCCCACCGTGCCAATGATAGAGAATCCTTCCTGTATTGAGAATTAAAGGAAATCTTTTGGTAGGCAATTCGTCCGCAGGCTTACCTTGTTCAAAAGCAACAAACTTTGCTCTATCACCCCTCGGAAAATCTTCCTCATAAAGGTAGCGTGTCCCAGGATGATCATCCGTAGGACAAGGCCACTGAATTCCTCCATCCTCCAGCCTCTCATAATTGATCCCGGCAACCAGTGGAGTGAGTGAAGCGAATTCATCCCATATTTGGGACGGGTGCTCATATGAAAATTCTGAACTGAGGTCTTCTCCTGTACTATCAGATATCTTTTTTGCCAACTCACAAAATATTGCCCAATCCGGCTTGCTATCTCCAACAGGCTCAAGGACTTTACGGACCCTTTGTACCCTTCTCTCACTATTAGTAAAACTTCCATCCTTTTCAGCGAACGAGCAAGCAGGAAGCACAACGTCTGCTATCTCGGCCGTCTCGTGTAGAAAAATATCTTGTACGACAAGAAATTCAAGACTGCGGAATGATTTTTCCGCGTGGGCGAGATCCGGTTCACTCAAAAGTGGGTTTTCACCTGTCACGTACATGGCTTTAATACGGCCCTCATCAATAGCAGGAACCATGTCGGTAACCACAAGCCCAGCTTCTGAAGGTAAGTTTGCTCCACCCCAGGCAGAGGAAAATTTCTCTACAGATTCGTCACTTATAGATTGGTATCCAGGGAATGCATTTGGAATACAACCTGCATCACCACATCCTTGCACATTATTTTGTCCACGGAGCGGAGAAATACCTGACCCTGGCCTGCCAAGTTGTCCCGAAACAAAAGATAAATTCAATAATCCATGAGCATTCGCCGTCCCCATTGTGTGTTGGGTAATTCCCATACCCCAAATAAGGCACGACCCGCTGAACGGAGGTGCGGCGTACATTCTCGCTGCAGCAATGATGTCTGATTCTGGAACTCCGGTCAGAGTCTCAACGTATTTCGGATTGTATTTTTCAACAACTTTCTTCCAGTCATCAAATCCTTCTGTACGATTTTCGATGAAGCTTTGATCTTCCAAACCTTCGGATAAAATCACATGGGCAATTCCATTTAGTAAAGCGACATCAGTTCCAGGGCGAGGTCGCAACCACAGATCCGCAAAATCACACATATCAATCCGCCGAGGATTTATAACTATTAGCTTTGCACCATTTTCTATCACTGCACGACGCATTCTTGAGGCAGCAACAGGATGATTGGAGTTTGCATCTGAACCAATTATTACTAAACATCCCGCCTCTTCGTAGTCAATGTATGAGTTACTAGTTGCCCCGCTTCCCAGAGACTCCAGCATGGCTTCAACTGAGGGAGAATGGCACAAACGAGTGCAATGATCTATATGGTTACTTTTCATGACAAGGCGTGCGAATTTCTGCTGAACATATCCATCTTCGTTTGTGGCTTTAGCAGAGCACAAAGTGCCGAAGCTATCGCCCCTATACTGGATCAATTTTTCAGCTACAAGATCCAAAGCCTCATCCCATGTGGATTCCACCAAGGCTCCATTCTTTCTTATCAATGGGCTAGTAATACGATCCTCATGATGCACAAACGTGTATCCAAAACGGCCTTTCACGCAAAGCATGCCAAGACTAGATAGGTTATCTGGATCATCGAGCATTTCCTGAATAATTCCATCCTCTCCAACTCCCGCCACGATCCCACACCCAACACCGCAATAGGGACATGTCGTTTTTACATATTCCGTAATATTTTGGGGAGATTCCTTGGTTGAAATAGCACCTGTAGGACAAACGGAGAGACATTGGCCGCAGGTAGTACAAACTGAGTCGATGAGGGGCTTATCCATGAAAGTTGCTATACGAGCATCAGTAGAAGTTCCCACTACGTCGATCGCACCTATAAACTGGTGCCCTTGCTGGCAAGCCCGAGCACACCTTCCACACAAAATACAAGAATCCATTGCTATGTTAAACACAGGGTTACTACTATCAACTGGCTCACGTTCCCTAGGCGGAAAGTCAACATCTGTGCTACCAAATGTTTCAGCAACTGTGGAAAGCTCTTTATGAGTATTTAAGCCCAATTCAAAATTTGACACCATACCTGTTGTGAGGCCGATAACGGTCTGTCTGATATCGTCTAACTCTGTTCCTCTGGTATTTACCACCATTCCGTCAGTGCAAGGAGTAGAACAAGATGCTGGATAGCCTCTAACGCCCTCAATATCAACCAAACAAGTCCGGCATGCCCCTATAGGCTTCATATCTGGGTCTTTGCAAAGTTGAGGTATGGGAATACCAGACACATTCACTGCATCAAGTACGGATGATCCATCCTCGACTTTCACTGAGCTACCATTCACCGTCACATTTATCAAATCAGTCCCCCTGTTCTTTACTAAAATGGTTCAAGTAACTAAGCAATGGGTTACCTGCAGCTTGTCCAAGGCCGCAAAGTGAAGCTGCGTTTACAGTTTTCGCCAACATTTCCAACCGTTTAAATTCGCCGGATCGATCTGTGGAATTTTTCGCATCCTCCAAAATACGAACTATCTTTGGAGCGCCCTCCCTGCACGGTGTACATTTACCACAAGATTCAGCCGCATTATATTTGGATAGATGAATAGTCGCTTCATAAGGATCAGTGTCTTTTGAAAGTGCGACGATTCCTCCCGCTCCCAACATCACGTTTTTACCATCGATTACTCCGGGCAAAATTTCCAAGTCAAGCGAGCCAATTGGCAATATACCGCTGGAGGGGCCACCTACAGCAACCCCTGACAAGTCGTTAACGTCTTTAATCCCTCCTATGTCACATAAAACTGTTAGGAGGGTTATCCCGAATGGAACCTCTGCAAGACCACGACATGGCATATTGCCGCTCAAGCTCAAAAGCTTAGTTCCAGGAGCGTCTTTTGTACCATTAGACTTGAACTTTTCAGGTCCAAAATTCAACACGAGCGGTACATTACAGAGTGTTTCGACATTATTAACGACGGTTGGCTGATTCCTAAATCCTGACTCAGTTGGAAATGGGGGACGTAATCTTGGCTCTCTTCTTCTACCCTCTAAGGTATTAATCAATGTAGATTCTTCGCCGCATACATAGCCACCAGCCCCCTTAAACAAACGAACGTCCACAGAGAAGTCAGTCCCTAAAACATTTTTGCCGACTAAGCCCAGATTCTGACACTTCTGTAGGGCAACATCCAATCTAGAATAAGCAAGATCCGCTTCAGCATTTACATAAATCAGAACTTCCTCAGAACCACATGCAAAAGCTGCTATTAAAGCACCTTCAATAACTCTAAATGGGATACCCTCGATTAGGTGCCTGTCCTTGAATAATCCCGGTTCACCTTCTTCTGCATTAACTAAGACAACAGGATCCGACTTCTGTGATGAAGCCGACCTCCACTTCATTGCGACAGGAAAATACGCCCCACCCCTGCCTCTCAAACCGGAATCTGAAACAATTTCGATCACCTCTTCTGAGGTAACAGATAAAGCCTTTGCCAAGCCTTGGAAGCCACCAATAGAAATATATTGTCTGATGTCGTCCCAGGCTATGTCACCGATTCCTCCCAGAACATATCTGGTTTGAGAATCCAAAAAATCCTGATCCATTGAGGAAATCTCTAGTGAACCCAAACCAGTTACTCGGGGGGCAGAAAAGCATGCCCCTGAACAACCTACAACTTCTATACGATGAGTTTCTGAATATTGTGCCTTGATATTCTCCAACTCTTTGTATGCACCTATAGATGCGCTACATTGCCCTATTTCAACCAGGATTCGATCCCGCTGATCCTGCGTTTCCAAATTGGCGTGTATGGCCCTGAGGTTTTCCAACGGATTAATCTCGCTCATAATCCACCTCATTTGTAATTAATTTCTCTGTCGTATTTCCTGCTAAAACCCCATCAATCAAGACAACAGGGGCTACTGAACAGGAAAACAAGCAGGGAACTTCATATACACTAGTCGCGGAACCGTCCTTGTCGAATAATTCTAAGGATTTATTCAGCAAATCTTGAGATCCAGACTCTCTACAAGCCAACCCAGTACAAACTGATATTTTGTGAGTTTGTGGAACTGCTAAACTGAGCTCTGGGTAAGAGGTTACAGCTCCATAAACTTCGCTTGCTGGAACTCCTAAATGCCAACTTAATATCTCAAGGGTCCATTCCGGTAAATACCCATATTCTTCTTGGACCCAATGTAGTGCTGGAAGTAATTCTTCTCTGGATCGCTGGAAGTGTCCAATCAGATCACTACGGAAGTTCAGACGAGTTTCCTTACTCACTACATTTAAATCCATAGGGCTTCCGTTCACGAGACAACTACGTCAGGCACTTGATCAATATTTAGTCTTTTTAACGTCTTAAAAGGTATAGTTCCGTCCTTATTCCAATTCCTGGCCCTATAGTAGGCATCTATCATCAAGTTTAATTCTTCCTTGGATAAGGAATTCCCGTCTTCCAAGCTTTCATTAAGGACACGATGGGGCAGAGTATCATCCATCCTTACCCATCCTTCTCTCATATTAAACATCTTCTTTAAATTATTTATTCTTTCTCCACAAGCTTCTAGTTCTTCAGCATCTATGTCCCAACCAGTCACAGTTGCCAATATCTCTGCAGACTCTACATAAAAATCGGAAAAAACCTTCCTGACAAACTTACACCAGATCATAGAGTCCATAACAGCACTATAATCTTCACCTTTAGCGACAAGATCACCTTTTTCTGTATCAGCTTTAAACCGATCAGTAACTGAAGAAAAATCGTATTCATATGCAGAGGATCGATTATGACAAGCCCCTCTTGTACTTACCGCAAGTGCGAGAGCCATAGTTTTAAGAGTACGAGGTTCATAACCAGGCATTTCCAGACCCTTAACATGCATTGCGAAATCAGAGCTTCCCCTTTTTACCGTGGCGCTAGCAAATTTAGTCCCTTCCGCCAGGAGATCCCCTATCCCTTTCCTTGAGACGATTGCACGAAGTATATCCAAGATCTTATTCGAAGAATGAACAAATTCATCTTTCAGAAAGCCTTTATCAATACATTCAAAATACCATGCGATAGTTGCTCCGGCACTAACTGTATCCAGACCCACTTCATCACAATACTTAGCCGATTCTAAGAGAATAGACCGATCACCACTCCCCACTAGAGGACCAAGTGCGAAAAGACTTTGATATTCCAATCGTACTTCGCTTCCTGTACCCGGGTCGGTGATTAACTTTTCACAACCGATTGTGCAGTTAGCACAATGTACGCTTCTAACAGTCGTTTCTTGATATATATTCTCAGCAGTAATCTGACTCAAATCTTTAAATGAAGCATTTTTGAAATTGTTCGAGGGAAGCGAACCTAACCGATCAAATACCGAAGCGTTCGCAATAGTCCCAGTTTCTCTATATTTGGTCGTTGCAGACCCTAAACTTTTCTCAATTAAGTCAACCCTGATGGCATCTAAGCTTTTATTGTCACTAATTCCGACCTTTTTATTTCCCTCAAACACTATTGCCTTCAAATTCTTCGAACCCATAACAGCACCCGTACCTGTTCGACCCGCTTGTCTCCCTCCGTCGTTTGAGATTGTGGAGTACCTAACGAGGCTTTCACCAGCTGGCCCTATGCAGGCCACACTCACCCCTGGTTCGAGCATTTGTCTGAGTTTACTTTCTGTGTCGGAACTATTTAGTCCTACCAGGTCTTCAGCGGAACGAAAATCAACATTGTGGTCAGAGACGACTAGATATGTCCAATTAGAGGCTTGCCCTTTAAGAACAACTGCGTCACATCCAGTCCTCTTCATAGATACCGCTATTTTGCTGGAGGACATCGAGTCACCTATGTATCCAGTTAAAGGGGACTTGGACGTAACTGCAAACTTCGAAGATGTAGTCAATTTAGTATCAACAAGCGGGCTAGTTGAGAATATGAGTGGGTTATCAGGGCCCAATGGGTCAGCCCCTTCAGGGCACAGCTGATAAAGCAACCATGCCGAAAGTCCAGTCCCTCCTATATAGGAACGGAGAATGTTTTCGGGTATTGCCACATGGCGCCAGCTTTTTTCGCCCAAATCTATAACTAAAACTTTCCCATGGTAACCGTTCAAAAGTTCTTAACCTCCCGCCATTCTGGGAATAACAATTAAAGAATCTCCATCTTTCATTTCATCTAGATTCCCCTCGATAAATTTATCTCCATTTATGTTACCCAAATAAGAAGACAATAATAAATTCTTATCAGAATCTATTACTTTTCCATCTAATTGCGGTTCAATAATCAATAATTTCTTGATCACCTCTTCGACAGTGGCTTTTTTTATCTGTTCACAAGAGAAGATCAATTTTTTTGATTTAATCGGGATAGCTGGAACCCCGTGAAATTCGACTGTTACTGACAAAGTCATTTGTTCACAAGGGCAAGATATCTTGCCTCCTTTAAATCCTCCTCAGTGTTTATGTTGAAAAATGAGTTAACGATATGGGACGATGCCCGATCCAAGTTAACAATTTTCAGGTTTATTCTGGGAAAATAAGAATTCATCCTGAGTGTTTTTCCCCTCAAGGATTCCCCAATATGCGGCAGACATGTCTTCCTGTACAGGGAATGAGTAGTTTGCATCCTGTTTTCAAACTTTGGAACCACGGCATCAAAATCATTAGAAATATTTGCTCTAAGATCTCCAATCAATCCATAGTTTATGAATGGCATATCTCCGGCAACTACTAAAGCCCAGTCATGCCTGCAATGTGAAAGACCACTGAAAAGACCGCCAAGAGAACCGTAGCCAGGATATATGTCCGGAACAAACCGAGTAGATCCTTTGATACCAAGCTCTTCTTGCCTGAACTCAGTATCCCCTACGACAACAATGTCATCACTTAACCGATTAAGTACAGAAAGTTCCCTGTCCGCGATTCGGACTCCCCCCACAAGTTCTTTTTGTTTATCTCTTCCTAGCCGGCTACTTTTTCCCCCGGCAAGTAAGACACAAGATATAGGCATCATTCTGTTTAGACACTCTCAAAGAAATCTAATGTGGTAATCATGTTTCGTAGGCTATGTTCCCCATAAGAGAAACGTCATATCCCCCCAATTCTTCAATAGACCTCTTTAGCCCATCACTTTGTAACACAGATATTACGGCCTTAACCCTAATGTCGTCCGATTCCTCAGAAGGTATCACAAATTGAAACCGCTCCTGCCCGAGAGGGATGAATTGAAGGGCATTAGCTTGCGCCGCAGCATAAATCCCCACTCCCACGTCAGCACTCCCAGACAGCACGGCAGCGGCAATCGCCCAGTGGGTATATTCCTCTACCTCGTATCCTATAATTTCTAATGGATCTATCCCCTGAGATGCCAAAAGATGATCAACAAAAAGTCTAGTCCCGGAGCCTCTTTGTCTGTTGATAAAATTGAGGTTATTTTCAGAAATGGATTGAATGCCCGAAATGTTGGATGCATTTTCTTGTCTGAAAATCAATCCCTGAGTTCTACCTACAAAATCCACCAGTTTGAAATCACGGGCGGACAATATTCTTTTAGAAGCAGTAATATTGTATTTCCCAGTTTCCGTATCAAGCAGATGGCTGCCGGCAATTTGAGCAGACCTGTCCGCCAAGGCAATCAACCCCCCGACACTTCCCACACTTGAATTTCTTAATCTTATATCTGGAAATTGACTCTGAACCTCTCCTTCCAAAAGACGGATGGCAATATCATCACTTCCTGACATAAGTACAGTTTTATCTATGAGGGTCCTAGAAGTTAAAAGTTCAATAGATACCTTCTCGCCCTTTTCGAAACCTTCTTTAGCTGCAGGTATAGTCAAAAGGCCGTCCGCCTTGGACATGGACAAGGTCATCGCTGCACCACGGCTTAAAGGCGTTGCTACATACCTTTCCCCTATGTAACCCAAGGTAACCTTTATAAATTCGTCATCGCCCATCGAAGAAGAAAGCCTTCGGGTGAGCTCCGCGGTAATCGACTCTCTAGTTTCAATAACCCTACTGTCAAATAATTCGAGCATCGGCTTGAGAAAAAGATCGGCTGTTATTTCGGCCGATGCTGGGTATCCTGGAATCCCCATAACAGGCACACTGCCTACATTGCCTAACAGTATCGGATGGCCCGGTCGGATTGCTACTCCATGGAAAGCTATGCTGCCAACAGACTGAACCGCCTCCGATGTAAAATCCTCACTTCCTGCAGAAGAGCCAGCTAGCACTAAGACAATATCGCTTGAGTCCGCCTGACAAACTATAGCGTCCTTTATCTCATCCAAAACATCTGAAACCGGAGAAAGTACGTCTACCTCAGCTCCCCAATCTTTACAAAGAGCTGCAATTACAGCGGAATTGAACTCGATTACCTGTCCAGGTTGAGGTTTATGACCCGATGGGATAAGTTCGTTCCCAGTAGGTATGATAGCCACTTTAGGCCTTCTGATCACAGGAATCTCACCGATCCCAGAAGCTCCTAGACAAGCGAGATCTCTAGGGGTGATTTTACTCCCTGCATGTAATAACAATTCGGGCGCCGCAAAATCTTCAGCTTCTCGTCTGACGTGTTGATAGGGACCAACGGGACTTCTCAACAGTATGTTTCCGTCTTCTATTTCCTCTACGTCTTCAACCATCACAACAGAATCTGTCCAATCCGGTAGTGCATCCCCTGTGTCAACCCACTCGTACTGACCGCAAGATTTGAGAATTACCGGAATCGATTCAGTCGCCCCGACAGAAAGTAATGAGTTGATAGCCACCCCATCCATGGCGGCAGTATTGTAAATTGGTGACGAAAACCTTGCCTCAATGTCTTGAGAGACAATTCTCCCAGAAGCTGAATTTAGAGGTACCATTTCGGTGTTTTTTCTATCAGAAAATCCTATTTCTTTCAGCATATTCTCTTGAATATTTATCGCTCTGGTTAAAGGTATGTCTGACAGGAAGTAGTTTCTGGGATTCTGATTATGTTTGTGGTTCCCCGAGCTTTCAGACATCTAAACGAACCTTTACTTTCGTGCCTTTATAGAGGCCTGATTGTTCTGATGAGACCTGTACATATCCTACAGTTTCTGAAAAAACTGAAATTGAATTAGACTTCCCCCATATAGGAACCGCCGTCAAGGAACTTTCTATTTCTTTGAGTGCAACCCTAACAAAGTCGGTTCGTCCCCTTTCAGATGGCAAATCAGTTTGAAGGATGGCAGTCACGGTTTGGTATGGCAGTGTTTTACGACCCGATATATGCCTCAATATTGGATCCACTACAAAATCAAAGACAGTTAATGCAGAGACGGGGTTGCCGGGGAGACCTATAACAGGTTTCCCAGAAGTTATGCCCAGTACGGTAGGCTTCCCGGGTTTAACTGATATGCCGTGCGCTATAACCCCTGGTTCACCTAAAGACTGAATTACTTGGGAAGTGAGATCTCGACTACTTAGGGAGCTTCCGGATGTATAAAGTAGAGCATCGCACGACTCAAGGGCTTCCATTCCAGCGGATTGCAAGCTTTCAACATTGTCCTCTACTAAGGGAAATTTAACATGGCCCATACCTAATTTTTCTATCTGAGCCGCTATGGTATAAACATTAATATCTCTTGTTTGCCCCAGTTTTGTGGGAACCCCTGGTGCAACAAGCTCATCCCCAGAGGAGATAACCCCCACTGTCAATTGTCTATATACTTCCACTTTGTCTATGCCCAGGGCCAAAAGGGCTCCCAATGTTCCTGTGGTTATAACATCTCCATATTTCCCTATAAAATCTCCAAAATCAAAATCTTCTCCAGGTCGAATAGTATTTTCACCCTTTGCAACTGGGCGGAAAACTTGAAGCAGCCCATCGCCAGTCATAGAAGTGTGCTCTATCATCACAACGGAGTCTGCGCCATCCGCCAACATCCCACCTGTATAGGCTGTGACAGCTTGTCCTGCCGAAATAGAAGGAACGACTTGATGACCCATGTCGATCTCTCCGACAACTTCTAAATAGGCCGGAAGATCTTCAGTAGCTCCAAACGTATTGGAGGCCTTTACAGAGTATCCATCCATAGATGACCGTAAAAACTCCGGAAGTTGAATTTCTGCCACTTTATCCGACGACAAAACTCGTCCCAGGGAGCAATCTGTATCAATAATTTCAGAAGAAACCTGTGACAGATTCTTCGACATAATTGCAATTGCTTCAGTTGGGGAAACAACGTTTAAGAATTGAGACATCTACTATATCCACCGTTTATTTAATCTGACAACGGCGCCGATTCTACGTGTAGACAGTTGCAATAACTATAGACCGAGTATATTTCCTTCCGAATCTACATCCAACTGCCTTGGTTTTCCAGGAAGACCAGGCATCGTCATGATATTTCCAGCTATCGGATAAATAAAACCTGCACCTCTTGAGACCCTGGCATCAGACACTCTGAACGTATAGTCCTCAGGCAATCCTTTTAGAGATCTATTATGCGATAAGGACAGATGCGTCTTTGCCATACATATTGGCAAGTCTGACCACCCGTTATCGTCAAATCTACGGAGGGCACGTCTTGCAGCCAAAGATAAGGCTACATCCTTTGCGTTGTACATCTTAGAGGCTAGAGATTCTATTTTTTGCTCGAGAGGGTCCGACACACCGTACATATAGGTAATATCGGGTGCCTCTCTGTCGGTAACTCTTACTACGGCCTCTGCCAGTTCCAGAGCTCCTCCACCGCCCAAGGTAAATACATCAGATTCAACTGCCGCCTCGGCTCCTGCACTTTCTGATTCTTCTTTTACTATCAACAACTCTTCGTCAGTGTCATCTGGAAACTTATTGATAGCAACCACTACGGGAAGTCCAAAGCTTTTTATGGCAGAAATCAGATGTTTCAAATTTGGCATTCCTGCCCTTACCGCCTTCGGAGATGGAACATCCAAGTCCCTAAGAGGTACTCCACCATGAGACTTCAAAGCTCTTACCGAGGCAACTATGACTGCTGCGTAGGGTTCCAGACCGTTAAACCTTGCCTTTATGTGCATGAATTTTTCAAATCCCAGGTCCGCACCAAACCCCGCCTCCGTCAACACATAGTCGGAATATGCCAAAGCCATCTTGTCTGCAATTACAGAACAACAGCCATGGGCTATGTTTCCGAAAGGACCAGCATGCACAAATACTGGTTGTCCTTCTGTGGTTTGAACGAGGTTGGGCTGTATCGCATACCTCAGAAGAGACATCATTGAACCGACCGCCCCAACATCTTCCGCTGTTACTGGAGAGCCAGAGTCGGTATACCCAACTACGAGTCGACTCAGCCTAGCTCTCAAATCTGATAGATCTGAGCATAGAGCCAAGATTGCCATAACTTCCGATGCCGTAACGATATCGAAGCCAGTTTCCCTTATAGGAGCATTTGCTGACCCTCCTAGTCCAGTTACTATTGAACGTAAAGATCTCTCTTCCACATCACTTACTCGCCTCAAAGTGACCCCTGTCGGAGTAAAACCGTCAATACTACCTCTTTGAGCTACATTGTCAGTAAGGGCTGCCAGGAGATTATGGGCAGAACCAACAGCATGGGCATCCCCTGTGAAATGTATGTTCACTTCGTCCTCTGGTTCCACTAACGAAGCACCACCACCTGTACCTCCACCCTTAATACCAAATATCGGCCCTAATGAAGGCTCTCGCAAAGTGGCCGAAACACTTTTACCTAGCCTTCCCATTCCCTGTGCCAAACCAACGGTTGTCGTGGTCTTGCCTTCCCCGGCTGGCGTTGGTGTAATCCCGGTAACGACAATTAGTTTCCCTTTATTGGTCCCTTCTGATATCGCTGAAAGAGGAATCTTGGCCTTAAATTTCCCGTAAGGAATAAGGTTATCTCCATCAAGTCCAAGTGTTTGAGCTATCTCTGTTATAGGCTTCATTTAAATCAACCCTTTCGATTTAATGTCTTTTCTTAACGTACAGAATATCAGGCTATTGAGAATTGCGAACCCCATCATGATAAAACCAAACCCAACTTGTCACCAAAATCAACATTACAGCAAGTAATCCCACGGCAATCTGGCCACCAAGCAAATCCGATATGACTCCTGCGGGTAACACTCCTAATGGCATAAGGCCAAAATTTAACATGAAGATGCTCATAACTCTTCCGCGGTATTTTTCTTCGGACATCTCCATTATCAATGCCATAATGAGTGTCCTGCGACTGGCATCTCCTAGTCCAAGCGGTACCATGAACAGTACAGCAATAACATAAATAGGAACTATGGCAACCCCTAGCAAACTCAGCCCAGACACAAACGAACCAGCTAACAATATTTTCCCTCGATTTTTGTTTCCATGCGCGGCTATATAAATCGAGCCTGTTAGTGCTCCTAATCCCATTACAGACAGAAGGAGTCCCATAGATTCTGGGCCGAGGTTATAAACATCTACAACAAAAATCGGCATTAAGAATCTGAAAGGTTGTGCCAAAACAGTCGTAGCCAGAGCCATAATCAATAGGACCATAATGAGTCGTTGGCTCCTGACATAATCGAGCCCTTCTTTGATATCGCTTAAAACGCTTTTTACATTTCCCCTGTTCCCAGGCTTATGATTTTTGGAATCTAATTCTATGTCTCCATTGTGTCTAATAAACAATGTTGCAATGCAGGACCCCAACGATAAGAAACCTATAAGAAGGTATACATTACTTGGTCCGAAATACGCATAGAGAACGCCAGCAACAGAGGGAGCAGCGAGAGTCGTGGCACTCATGGCAGCAGTATTAAGAGCTAATGCATTCGATAGCAATCCTTTACCGACCAACTGAGGGATAAGAGCCTGCCTGGCCGGCATCATAAGCGCGAACATGGCTCCCTGCATAATAGATGAAACAAGTAAATGAAACCATTCAATACGATCTGACTTGATCAATACAAAAACAGAAAATGCTATAAGAGCTGCAGCTATCTGTCCGGCCTGGATAATTCGCTTTCGGTTTATGCGATCTGCAAGAACTCCACCAAATAGGGGTAACGCTAGCATCGGTATAGAGGCTCCTACATTTACCAAACCAAGAAGAGCCCCGGAGCTTTCCATCTCGTAGACAAGGTAACCTCTGGACAGCATCTGCATCTGCATTGCTGACATTAAGGCTAGTACTCCTAACCATAGGAAAAAAAAGTCTCTAGATCTAAGTGATTCAAATGTTCTTGAAAAATTCAGTCGAGCTCGTCCTTTTCTGTATGTGGAACCACGCAAATATTCAGGCAGACGGTACAAGTTTCAGAAAGAAGGGTATTGGGGGTCCGGGCTGCGGAGCACTCTCATCTGCCATAAGCAGAAGGTCCCCGCAGGTGTTCAACCCGGACCCGAGTTTTAACCTAACAAGTTATATCCCGATTATAATACCTACGCGGCGGTTCTGTTTGCCTAACGCATCGAATGAACAGTTGAGGAGAGACTTTGGGAAATACATTTGGACAGGCTTTTAAGGTTACAACGTGGGGAGAATCTCATGGTGATGCTGTTGGAGTCACAGTCGACGGCTGCCCCCCACTGCTTGATCTAACAACCGAACTAATACAGGATCAGTTAGATAGGCGTAAACCTGGTCAAAGCGAAATCTCCACTCAAAGGCGTGAAGGAGACAAAGCTGAAATTTTATCGGGAGTATTCGAAGGAAAAACACTTGGGACCCCTATTTCGATAGCAGTATGGAATTCCGACGCTCGAAGCAAAGATTACGACGAGATGAAGTCTCTATATAGACCATCACATGCTGATTTTACCTACCAAGCCAAATATGGCATCAGAAATTGGAAAGGTGGGGGGAGATCATCCGCTAGAGAAACGATCGGAAGGGTCGCTGCGGGCGCTATAGCAAAATCATTCCTTGAACTCGAATATGGCACACAGATAATCGCATATGTAAAACGAGTAGGGGACATTGAAGCAGAAATATATCCGGAAAGTGTCCGGGCAGACCAGGTAGAAAGTAACATTGTGAGATGCCCAAATCAGGCCACAGCGGACCTAATGATCGACGCGATTAAATTGGCCAGGAAAAATGGCGATTCGCTAGGTGGAATCGTCGAATGTGTAGTCTTGGATTCGCCCACGGGGTTGGGTGAACCAGTGTTCGATAAACTTGATGCCGAACTCGCGAAAGCTATGGTATCGCTACCAGCATGCAAGGGTTTTGAGATAGGTTCTGGGTTCTCTGGCACATACACTACTGGTTCCCAACATAACGATCCATTTGTAATGAAAGGTGATCGAGTTGGGACTACCACCAATAATTCCGGTGGTGTTCAAGGCGGAATAAGTAACGGAGAACCAATAATATTCAGATCTGCGTTTAAACCAACTGCCACAATTATGAAAGCGCAGCAAACCGTGGATGTATTTGGAAACGAAGTAGAAATGAAGGGTAGGGGACGACACGATCCATGCGTCCTTCCAAGAGCAGTTCCCATTGTTGAGGCAATGACCTCACTAGTTCTGGCAGACCATGCTCTCAGACATCGAGGACAAATGGGGAATTAAGGCCGGAAAGAGGATTAGTCTTCCCAGCCCTAATTTAGATTACTTACACTTAAACTACAGGTGAGGAACCGCCGTCGACGTTGACAGCTGTTCCGGTTATATAGCTTGCCTTAGATGATGCAAGGAAACACATAAGGTCTCCTGCTTCATGTGCCTCTCCTATTCGACCAAGTGGCACATTTTTACCTACCACTTTCCAATGATCTTCTAAGGAATAGCTTGAATCTTTCGCATTGGCAGCTTCCCACCTAGTCCTATGTTGCCCGGATTTGAGTACACCAACACATACGGTATTAACACGTATATTGAACTTCGCCAACTCGCCCGCCCAAGACTTTGTAAGAGATATTCCGGATGCACGGGATAATGAGGTTGGCTGCCCTCCAGGTCCTGAGGCCTTTCCACCAGGAGTAGTCGTATTTATTATCACTCCAGCATCAGATTGTTTCAGGTGTGGAAGCACTGCTCGTGCGCAGTAGACTGCTCCGTATATTTTGATTCCAAAATCAGTCTTCAAATCTTCATCAGTCATTTCCTCCAGAGTGGTAGCCGAGGAAGTTCCCGCATTATTAACTAATATATCTATCTGTCCGTACTGCGATATAACCTTGCCGACCATAGCCTGAACATCAGATTCCACTGAAACGTCAGTAGAAATCCCTATAACCTCCCCATTCGTCGCCTCTTTTATCTCAGCAACCGCAGAGTCTAGTTTCGACTGGGTGCGGCCCACAATCGCCACTTTTGCGCCTTCTGTAGCCATGGAAATAGCCGCAGCTTTACCTATACCATCACTCCCGCCGGTTATAATCGCCACCTTGTCTTTCAAACCCAAATCCATTTCAAAGCTCCTTTTCTTTTTTACTTTCATATGATTCCGATAATAAATCAGTTACATACTTAACTTCTAATTCCAAACCAGATTCTCTAATTCCATTTTCAAATTGTATATAACACCCCGGATTGGCAGTCGCTATAACCTTGGCCCCAGTCGACACAACATTCTCCAACTTCATCTCTAGAACTTTTGAAGACATATCGTCTTCGGAGATCATGTATGTCCCGCCAGCACCACAACAGATGTTAGCACTAGGTAATTCCCTATATTCCACACCATCCAAACATTTCAATATCTCTCTCGGCTGATCCTTGATACCCTGAACATTCGCTAGATGGCAAGAGTCTTGATATGTAACAGTTTTATCAATAAAGGAATCTCCGCATTCCCAATCTGATTCAACGAGCAGTTCAT
>VFFS01000067.1 GCA_009392815.1 SAR202 cluster bacterium | reverse complement strand
TTGTAGCAAATACTTTCTTTAAGCCTTCAGTTGTTTTGAAGAGAAGATCTTTATATTCCGGTCCACGGTGATTGATCATCTGGGTACCCAGTGATTCTAATATTTCGTCATCTAGAGGGATGGGTCCGGGAGTTCTGAGATTTGCCAACTTGTTATCTCCTGTACATTCAAGCAAAAGCGTGATTCGGTTAAGAAAGAATAATTTTAGAGCCTTTCATAAGCATGTTTGTAAGTATTTTAGGAATGACAGTTCTGTACTTAACCACCCTAAATTTTAGCACAAGGCAAGTCCAACAAGTAACTATGATTTAATCAAACCTGTGCCGATGTTGGACCTACACTAGTCTTAAATATCTCCGTCTTCCCACCCGTAGAACCCCGGGCTTTAATTCAGAAACTGAAATATTATGTGTAATTGTTTTATCGTCAAGCCTGACTGCGCCCTGGTCTATGAGTCTCCTAGCCTCACCTGCACTAGAAGTCATGCCGTTTTCTTGCAATATATTGCTGAGTCTTAGTGTAGTAGTGAGTACTTCAGGAGGGAGTGCATAAATAGGTATTTCATCTGGAACTTCTCCACCCTGCACAGTTCTTTCGAAGAATTGGCGCGCAGAAGATGCTGAATCTGTGTCGTGGTATTCTTCCACAATGATTCCCGCCACTCGCTTCTTTAAATCCATTGCACTACCAGATCCACCGTCCAGTTCAGATTTAATTTCATTCAGCTCGGATGTTGGAACGTCCGTAAGCCACTCAAAATACGGGACAATCAACGTATCAGGGATGGACATAACTTTTCCATATATGTCGTTCGGGGGCTCTTCAATTCCGATATAGTTGTCAAGACTTTTACTCATTTTTTGTATGCCGTCTGTACCGGGTAGGAGAGGCATTATGAAGCATTGTTGAGGGGTGAGCCCTTCACTTTGTTGTAGTTCTCTACCAACCAGTAAGTTGAAGCGTTGGTCAGACCCTCCAAATTCAACGTCAGACTCTATTGCCACCGAGTCATATGCCTGCAATAGCGGATAGAGTAATTCTGTTATCGCAATAGGATGGTTGGCATTGTATCTTTTCGAGAAGTCATCCCTGGCTAAAATTTGGGCTACGGTAAATTTACTCGTCAGTTCTATAACGTTGGCCAAGGTGAATGGACCAAACCACTCGCTTTGAAGTCGAATTTCTGTTCGGTCTCTGTCGACAATTTTAAAGAACTGGTCCAGATATGTTTGGGCGTTTGCATTTACCTCGTCAGCCGACAACATGGTTCTAGTCTGAGATCTCCCGCTAGGATCACCAATTTGAGCGGTCCAATCCCCTACTATTAGTACAACCTTGTGACCTAATTCTTGCAGTTGCCTGAGTTTACGGAGTCCCACGGCGTGCCCAATATGTATATCAGGGGCACTTGGATCGAAACCCATTTTAAGACGCATAGGTTTCCCGGAATCTAATCTTTCGATGAACTCCTTTTCTACTATTATTTCTTCGACGCCTCTTCTTAACACGTCGTTTCTATCTAATAGAGCCACGCGATGTTTCCTCCAGCAACCTTTAATCTAAATTTACTAACTAATAGTAATGTACCAGAAAATGGTAACGAGACGTGACAATAACTTTACGAACTCTGCGTTGAGTTCAATGCATTAAGAATATTTCGAGTTTCTTCAACATCCTTGTTCATTTGGAGAATCAAGTCGTCGACTGTACCAAAGGCCTTTTCGTCCCTGAGATGTTTAATGAAGTCGAGTTTAATGGTTTGGCCATATATATCCTGGTCAAAGTCCAGAATATAGGATTCGATCGTGCGTCCGCCTTCATCAAACGTAGGGCGAGTGCCAATACTAGTAGCCGCCATATATTTCTTGTTGCCTATGTTTGCGAATGTGGCATATATGCCGTCTTTTGGAATCGCCATTCCCACGGTCGGAATTAAATTGCATGTGGGGAAGCCAAGGTCGCGTCCACGTTTTAATCCATGCATAACTTCCCCCACTGTGGAGTAGTACCTTCCCAACATTCCCGATGCGGATTGAACGTCACCCTCAGAAAGCAGATTTCGTATGGCAGTGCTGCGAATCGGAAATTCATCAGTTTTTTGTTGATCAACAACTCGGACTTCAAAACCCTGGCTGACACCTATCTCGGCGAGTTTAGAAACGTCTGCATCCCTGTTTTTGCCCATGTGGAAGTCCGGACCTACGATCAAACCTGACATATTTAATATTTCTACTAAAATGAGTGTGAATTTCTCGGCAGTCAACCTGGAAACTTCATGGTCAAATGAAATAGGAGTTACGAAGTCCACTCCGGTATCATGGAGGAGATTCACTCTTTCCGTCACGCTTGTTATAAAGTTGGGCTTAAATTCTGGGTTTATTACACTGGCGGGATGGTTTTGAAATGTAATTACACCAGCTCGTCTTTTTGTTGCGCTTGCTCTGGATGTGAGTTCAGAGATCAGGTGTCTGTGACCTAAATGGACCCCATCAAACACGCCAATCGTAAGAATTGTTTCCTTGCTAGTGGAGTCAGGTTTGAGCTCTTCAATTATAGTCATGACTTATTGACCGATTATTAGCCTTAGCTCAGTACCCGTTTTATGAATATTGTCAAGAATTAGGCTGGGATTAGTTTAGTTGGAACAGCAAACTATGTTCTGCATGAAAAACTAGCACGCTCCCCGCTAGTGGGTCAAGGAACCAAAAATAACTAAAGTTTTGATTCCTGCTTCAAATGCTTGGAAAGGGCCAGGCTCGCTGGCAGGATTAACGATGTCACAATCCCCATTATAAGGATCGACATTTTTAAACCCATCTGATCTGCGATAAAACCATATGCCAGAGGTGCCCCGACCGTACCTATCTCGTTCGTGGTGTAGAAATAACCGTAATAACGTGCTCGTCGTTGTGCCGGTATAAATTTAGCAACAGTCGCATAAAGAACACTTGATGTACCGTTCAATCCAACACCGAGAATTAAGGCTAGAGGCCACAGTGAAATAGCTGGGGCCGACAAGGTCAATATTAGAAGAGCGGCAGTAATTCCCTTTGTTAGCCATATCAATGGGATGGTTCCTACTCTCTCATCCAACCATCCACATACGAATTTTCCCGCTGCTCCTCCAGAGAAGAGCAAGAATAGCATTAAGGTAATTTGACCGTCCGTCATACCTCTTTCAATCAGTATGAAAGGAAATAATATTAGCGTTCCATTTCTGACGGCGTTGTCTAGTATTCCTAGAACAGTTAAAACGATAAACCCTGATAACTTTGACTCAGACCTGTTCTGTTCAGCAGACGAAGTCGATGATGTAACTTGCTGTATAGGTTTCCCTAGGTCTAACTTGCTCTTAAATGGGATTCCTACGGCCATGAAGAAAAGACCGAGAGCACCTACTATCCACAGGGAGGTACGCCATGTGCCTAATAGCAGAAGTCCCGCGGCAGCTGCGGGCGCGAGCATTTTGCCCAAATCTCCAGCAAAATTTACTGTTCCAACTGCTGATGACCTTCCGGAAGACTCGTAGGCCCGGGACACCATACTTGAGGCGAGAGGGTGCTGTGTTCCCCCTCCTAAGCCTCCGATAATGGTCATAGAAATAAGTGACCAGAAACCTGGCATTATAGCCATTCCAATTAAACCTATTGAGACCCAAGCGTTTCCTCCTAGTAACATCCAGAACTCACCGATATGTTCGGCCAAAAAACCAGCGGGAATCTGGAGAACTGCTGAGGCTCCACTAAAGGCAGATCGCAATATACCAATTTCTGTATAACTAAGTTGCAGGTCGTTTTTAATGGTCGGTAATAGGGGTATTAGTAGGGCGAAAAATAAATCGCTTAAGATGTGTGTAGTTGAACCGAATAGAAGTACTCTACGTGGTGGAATAGATCTAGGTTTTATTTCTTGATTTTCCTTCAATATGTCTTGCCCTGTACTTAGGGGCCCTCTTCTCCGTATTCACGAATGTTCCTTTTGGGAAATTCTTGGTATGGATATTTTGCGAGGGATTCTTCATCTAGATCAATACCCAAACCTGGGGTTTCTGGAAGATTGATGTATCCGTTTTCAACTTTGAAGGGTGTAGTAGCAATATCTCTGCCGAGATCTTCAAAATTTACGAAGTATTCGGTTATAAGGAAGTTTGGCATAGTAGCAGACGCATTTATTGTAGCTGCAAGCCCGAGCGTAGTACTGTTGTAGTTGTGAGGGGATACTACTACAAAATATGGCTCGGCCATAGCAGCAATTTCCTTTAACTCGAGTATGCCTCCAACATTACAGACATCCGGGTTTATGATATCGGCTGCTTGTTTTTCAAAAACCTCCCGGAATTCAAATTTCGTATATAACTCCTCCCCGGTAACCACAGGAATGTTGATATTCTGTTTTGCGGAGGCAAGAGCGTCTATATTTTCTGCAAGTACTGGTTCTTCGTACCAGAAGGGTTCATATTCTTCTATTCCTTGTGCGATTTTCACAGCATGCATAGGTGCTAGTCGTCTATGCATTTCAACAAGAATGTCGACATCTTTTCCAACCGCTTGCCTGACCGCACGGACATTCTCAATCGATTGCCTCTCTATCTCCTTACTTACAAAAGTTCTCCAGGGACCCGGTATGGGATCGAATTTTAAAGCTGTGAAGCCACTTTCAACGATTTGAGAGGCCCTATCGGCCAAGTCTGCGGAGTCCCAACCACCGCCGCCCCATCCGTTTGCGTAGACGCGTATTTTATCTCTTACTGGTCCGCCTAGAAGTTTGTATACTGGTTGTCCAGATACCTTTCCCAAGATGTCCCACATAGCGTGTTCCAAGCCACTCACTGCACACCATAAGTCCATAGCTCCCCGTCGCCCTGCAAAATCGTCATACACCATCTGCATAAAATGCTTTATGTTTGTAGGATCTCTTCCTACAAGATACCTTTTCAGCATATCGATGTGGGCAGTTATTTGAACGTCTCTGTCCGCCTGAGTGTAGCATTCACCCCAACCATGAATACCTTCATCGGTGTCGATCCTGACAAAACATAGGTTTTTTCCTCTACCCGGATGTATTAAGTGGTAACGAATGTCAGTAATTTTCAAGGGGATGCTCCTATTAAATGGGACTCTTTATATTTTCAAATTTTTTATTAATTATTGGGCTGTCCATCCGCCATCGACTACTAATTCGCTGCCTGTTACGAAAGAAGACTCGTCTGAGGCGAGATAAACAACTGCATATGCAACCTCCTCCGGTTTCCCATAACGACCCATGGGGATCCTTCTGGTCATATCCGCGAATTTTTCTTTGTCAGCCCGCATACCCGCTGTCATATCTGTCTCAATTGGTGCAGGATGAACTGAATTGCATCTAATATTTTCTGCTGCGTATTGAATGGCCACCGACTTAGTTAAGAGTCGAACAGCTCCTTTTGAAGCTTGATACTGAGGGCTGCTGAAGTCACCTCCGACAAGTCCCATTTGAGAAGAGATATTCACTATAGAACCCCCACCGGATATTCTCATTGCTGGGATTGCTGCCTTTATTCCTAAGAAAGTACCTTTGGAATTGATATCAAGTACCCGGTCCCAGTCTTCTTCGGGAGTGTCGAGTAGCATCATTCGGGATGTGACACCGGCATTGTTAACCAAAATATCTAGTTGCCCAAATGTATCTATGGTAGTTTCGATGGCTGCATTCCATTCAGTCATATGTCTCACGTCTAGGTGGGTGTATATACATCTCGCATTATTCGAGATTGACGAGAGTTCCGATGCTAGGGCTTCTCCCGTATCGTCGAGTATGTCTGCTATTACTACGGAGGCTCCCTGTTCAGCAAACATGCGAGCCTCTACCTCACCCATTCCTTTTGCTCCGCCGCTTATAAGTGCTACTTTGCCTTCAAGTCTACCCATGATTAACCCTCTCGTTCAGATGATGAATAATTCAGACCGAATACCTATTCCCCCTTTGTGCGTCAAGGTAGGCCTTTGACCCTTCTAAGAATATTGAGACTGCTCTAGCTGAAGGCATTACTTCATCAGCCATTTTTTTCCCGGCAGCTTCTACTTGTTTTCTCACTTCCTTTTCAAATGCTAATACATCCGGATGGGTGGGTTGACCTGGGAGACCCATGGATTGGGCGATATCTTGAGCACCAGAAGCATAAAGGTCAATCCCGTCTACGGAAAATATGTCGTCCAAGTTGTCCAAAACTTGTACATCTTCTAGCTGAGCAGTCACCAAAATATGATCATTCATGTGATTCATATAGTTTTCTCCACTTGGAGGACCGCCGAAGTAGGCACCTCTGCCTGATCCAAAACTACGTCTTCCGCGTGGGACATATCTTGCAGCAGCAGCAAGTTGTTCTGCTCTAGCGCCATCCACTATGTGGGGTCCTGTTATCCCCATAATACCTCTATCCAAGAATCTCAAGATAGTCGAGTCTTCTATATTGGGAACTCGTGCAAAAGGTGTTAATCCTGCCATGTCAGCGATTCGGCACAAATCATCCAGTATGTCTATCGTGAATGGTCCGTGCTCGCTGTCAAAAGTAACGAAGTCAAAACCCGCTCTTCCAGCCAGTTCAACAATAGTGGTGGAGGGAAATATCATGTTCATGCCGTAGGCCTTTTCGCCTTTATTCATTTTTTCAACAACATTGTTAGTTCTCTGTGTGACCATTATTCTCAGTCTCCTTGACGTGTCATGCCTTATGTTTGAGGCTTGCTGGCGATTTTATGGCAGGTCTGTAGTTGTTACAAACATCAATGCTTTGGAGCTGAGATATACTTCAGTCATTGGTGTCTTTGTAACGCTGGTTTGTAGATAGGCTAATTGAAGACTTTCTAGGCGCTTGACACTCCAAAATGTGAATGTGATAATTTTCACCCGGTTGAGGAGTTCATTTTGGTGAGGTGCCTTAGCCGTAATTTTTTGTTTGGGGACCCAAAAAATTGTTTGAAATGGATCCGAATTACATAAGCGTCGAAGGTTGGCAGCATATAAGCACGTTCGTGACAAACATATGGCTGTTCGTCATATGTATGGTCATATTCGCTTCAAATATGCTGATCGGCCACAATGCGATTCCATCGCTGATAAAATCCCAGCATATATCCAGTTCCCTGAACAAAGTGCGTGTTCCATTTTACGGAGTCTCTGTTGTGGCTTTTGTCGCTGCTATTTACTTCGTATTAACAGCCTTCCAAGGTGGAAGGGCGGCCATTAAGTTGATTTACCCCGAGTTTTGGATTTAAGAGCGTGACTAACCCGGCTAATAGGCTACACACGTTAGCCCTGAGTATGAAATAAGGTTGTATAGATAGATTGATACCAGGTGATTTTCAGCCGAAAAGGCCTACAGGCGGACAGCTAGTAAAGCTGGGCGTGCTGGGCGTTGTCGCCCTTGGGGTATTTGTTCTGGTCGTCTTGGGACTCACTTTTCACATCTCTGCTTGGCTAGGGCAACCGGTAGTGTTTGCCCGCAGTGAGGGTCCAGAGCAACCAATAGCATTTCCTCATACCACGCATGTCCAGGAACTAGGTATGGACTGTACGTTTTGCCACCGGAACGTCGAAAAAGAGGCTGCGGCATCCGTCCCTGCCACAGGGTTATGCATGACGTGTCATAGTGCTGTAGGCGACGACTTGGATGAGATAGAAAAGATGCGCTCACTTTATGAGGATGGGAGAAGTATTCATTGGGTGAGGGTGCATAGGGTGCCTGATCATGTCCACTTTGTTCATGAGGCTCATATCAGGTACTTCACAGAGAAAGAGGGAATAGAAACTAGTCAGGTATGCCAGACTTGTCATGGCGACGTAAAAGAGATGGAGAAAGTTAAACAGGTTGAAACGCTCAAGATGGGAGATTGTGTGAGTTGTCATAAAGAAAACTCCGCTCCTACTGACTGCGTCACCTGTCATTACTAAAGGCTAATGGATGGCTCTTACTAGAAGACAATTTTTAACATTAATGGGCGGGTCAGCAGGTGCTGCCGTCTTCTTCCAGGCCTGTGGCATTCCTGAAAAAGAGCTTCTCATAGACTCACCTATTGAAATGCCAGAGGACCTGGTCACTGGCATAGACAACTGGTACGCAACTTCTTGTCGACAATGTGATACCTGCGAAGGGATCGTTGTGCGGGTTATGGAAGGTAGGGCGAAAAAGATAGAGGGGAATAGTGATTACCCAATCAACATGGGCAAACATGGACCTCGCTGTGAGGCGGGGCTTCAGGGCTTGTACCATCCAGACAGGATAAGTGCTCCTTTGGTCAGAACTGGACCACGAGGATCGGGAGAGTACAGGGAAATTAGTTGGGAAGACGCGATTGCTCGTCTGACTAACGAATTACAGAATCTGCAGGATTCTGGAGATGAAGGACAAGCTGTTCTGGTAACAAATCCGATTGGAGCTCACCATGGTCTGGTCGCTGATAAATTTGCTAGCACATTCGGTGCCCGCCGGTTTACGTATGAACCTTTAGAAACCAGTGTGGTTAGAAAAGTAGTCTCTGACGTTTTTGGCCAGAATGCTATGCCAGACTTCGACATAGAAAATTCGGATTATTTGCTGTCATTCGGAGCTGATTTTCTTAGCACATGGGTTTCCCCAACACGTTATTCAAGAGGGTATGGCGAATTCAGGCAAGGCCATGATCACCGTGGGAAGATGGTTCATGTAGATTCGAGATTCTCGGCTACGGCCGCAAATGCTGACGAATGGATCAGAGTTAACCCTGGAACTGAGGGCATGTTTGCCTTGTCGGTTATTCAGCATGCTGTATCTATGGGTCATGTGAGTGACGATGTGGTTAATGCCTTGACCGGAGGGGATTCTGATTGGTTGTCAACATACAGCCCAGAGAATGTTGCTCAGCAAGTGGGAGTTAGTGCCGAGACAATAACTCATGTGGCGGAAGATTTTACTCATAGTGACCATCCTCTTGCTATTGGAGGCGGATCTGCTGCTGCACATTCAAACGGGTACTCTGCTGTCAAGGCAGTGTTCTCGCTGAATCACGTGGCAGGTAATATTGGGAAGAAGGGTGGAGTGATCCTAAATCCTGACTCCCCAGTTGATGGTTTGGCAGCCGCTCCGGCTGGTAACTCGTTTGCGGAATTTCAAAGACTTACCGAGGATATGCAGGCTGGAGCTGTGAAGGTGCTCATGGTGCGGGGGGCTGACCTTTTCTATGGTCTTCCTGACATCGCTGGTTTCAAAGGAAGATCTGCTAGTGTTCCAATGATAGTCAGCTTCGGTGGCATGATGGACGATACAACTAGCATGGCTGATTTGATTCTTCCTGAGCACCATTATTTGGAAGATTGGGGTACAGATGTTCCCCTAGCCGGTGTCGGCTATGAAGTAGTGGGTTTCCAGCAGCCTGTTGTCAGGCCATTTTTCGAAGATCGAGGGGAGAATCTCGGTACCAAAGGGTTCGCTGACGTTCTCCTGGCTGCTTCACAAGTGATGGAGATGGATCTTGGCTTAAACGGGGAGACTTTCAAGGATGTGATTAGGGAGAGTGCGAGGGAGTTATATGGACTTGGTAGAGGTTCCATTAACGCCTCATCTTTTGAGTCATTTTGGAATGGGGTATTGCAGCGAGGAGGCTGGTGGGATGTGAATGCGAAGGGACCAAATACAGCAGAGCCCGCTAGGCTTGATGGGGTGTCCTCTCCGGTAATCAGTGGAAGCGGAGAATTTACTCTTATGCCTTTTGCTTCTGCATCTCTTCTAGATGGTAGGAATGCTTCCTTACCTTGGATGCAGGCGATGCCCGATCCCATATCGACCGCGACATGGCAAACGTGGGTTGAGATAAACCATAAGGTAGCCGAAGACAGAGGAATTAAGGAAGGTGACGTGGTCACTGTTAGTGCTTCGGGTCGCAGTATAACGGCACTCGCAATGCCTAACCCAGCTACTCCTCCGGACGCCGTATCGATTCCGTTCGGCCAAGGACACAGGGATGGTGGAAGATACTCTGCCGGAAGAGGTGGGAACGTGCTGGCAATCCTCGATGCTGTGCATGATCAGGCCACCGGTTCACTTGCATGGGCGGCGAATAAGGTTAGTGTGACTCCTACGGGAGAGTGGGTAAGAGTGCCTAAATTCGAGAACACTGTTCCCGAGTTCCCAAGAGATGAGCATAATCATGTTATAGAGCTCACCAGTGGGGATGCTCACTAATTGGTAAAGATACAGAGGAAGATCTAAGTGCAGGAGCAAATAAATGGCTGATAGCCAAGATAGAAAATGGGGGATGGTGGTGGATATTGACAGGTGCACTGGCTGTAATGGCTGTGTTATCGCCTGCCAGTCTGAGAACAACATTCCGAATAATCTTGAAGAACACTTCAATCAACGTCGCGCTATTCAATGGATTCGAATTGAACGGTATTGGGAAGGTGAATATCCCAATGTAAAAGCCCGCTTCATTCCGGTCATGTGTCAACAATGCGGGAATGCCCCCTGTGAACCTGTATGTCCTGTATATGCTACCTATCACAATAATGAGGGTCTTAACGTTCAGGTCTACAATCGTTGCATAGGAACTAGGTTTTGCGCGAACGGTTGTCCCTACCATGTAAGGTTTTTTAATTTTTGGGAGCCGGAGTGGCCGGATAGTCTTAAAAATCAGCTGAATCCTGATGTTACCGTGCGTAGCCGGGGAATAATGGAGAAATGCAGCTTCTGTGTGCAACGCATCAGAAGGTCGACAAGAGAGGCGGATAGGGATGGAGTGCAAGTCGAGGATGGAGACAGAGGAATCAGCCCTGCATGTGTTAACGCCTGCCCAACGACTTCCTTGACGTTTGGAGACTTTAATGATGAAACCAGCCAGGTTTCAATCATGAAAGAGGAGGCAATGTCCAACCGAGGTAAAAAAGATGGTAGGGGATATCGTCTTTTGGACAACTTAGGTACGGAAACTAATGTGATTTATCTCAAGAAAGTGGATGAATCTGCAGGAGCTGTGCATGGCCATTAATTCGGCTGGAGTTGAATACGAGGCGGTTCCAGAACCGTATGCCGAGACAGAAAATTCTGTTGATAATCGGAAAGACGTCTCGGATCGACTACTCCGGATACACAATGTAATTTCGAACCGGTTTTGGCAATTTGCTGCCCTAACAGGTTTGATGTTTGTACTCGGGATTATTGGATTTGTTCTGAGGCTAGCTTCTGGGTTTGATGATAAAGATGTGTGGGGGTATTACGTAGCGGTTTTTGCTTTTTTGATGACTACCACATCTGCGGCCCCTATGGTTGCAATCGCGCCTCGTATCGTCAATGCCCACTGGAGAAGGCCAATTTCACGAGCTGCCGAACTGTGGACGCTTGCAGGATGTCTCAATTTGATTCTGTATATTCCCTTGATATGGCTACTACCTAGTCTGGAAAACGGGCGAAGAAGCTTGTGGTTTTACGGTCATCAGGCTAGCAAAAATGAATTTTGGACCGGGTTTGAATCCGTTCCAGCATATTCACCACATATCTGGGCAACCTTAGCGATCATTTCCTTAGTTGTTCTTGGCTTGGCCTTGGTCTGGATATCTTGCTTGCCGGATTTCGCTGTATTGAGGGACCAAGGATCCGGCTGGAGAAAGAAATGGGGCGAGAGGTTGTCTCTTGGCTGGATAGGTACATCGGGACAATGGAACTGGCAATATCACAGGATGGGTGTAATAAGTGCTTTTTATTTCATGATGTTGATATTCGTACACTTTTTTATAAGTGTTGAGTTTCTGATGGTGCATGTTCCAGGGTGGATCGATTCTTTGTATCCGATCACCCACGCGCATAACGCTCTGCAGGCTGGGGTGGCAACCGTGATGTTGACCATCTTCTGCTTAAGGCAGTTTGGTGGGTATAAAGACTACATTGGATTAGATCAATTCTGGGGTCTTGGGAAGCTTCTTCTTGCTCTGTCATTGCTTTGGTTCTGGTTCTGGTTTTCGAGTTTTAATTTGTTTTGGTACGCCAAGAAACCGTCTGAATTGTCTCTTCTTGAACTGCTGATATCAGGTCCTTACATGTGGATGTTTATTGCGGAATTTCTGCTGGTGTTCATAATTCCTTGGTTCTCGATGATTTGGAACCCTGTGAGGAGAAGTGTTTGGGGTCCTCCACTTATAGCCGTTTCTGTGCTTATTGGCACCTTGCTGGACAGGATCAGGTTATATGTTGCATCATGGGACGCTGCTAGTCGTGACTTCGCAAGTATGCTTGAGATGGAGATGAGTGAAGTACCCGATAAAATTCTTGCACCAGGTATTACGGATATATTTCTCATAGTTGGATTTATTGGGGGTTCGATTTTCATATTCATGATGGCTAGCAGATTAATCCCAGTGATGAATATATGGGAACAAAAAGAATTTTTACTTTACAAGGCCGAAGTTCAATATCACAGGGCAAAAGTTTTGGTCCTTGGTAAGCCAAGATAGGTATAAAACGGAAACATAATATAAATGCAGGAACATACACAACTAAGCCAGAAACAGATCAACGATGAACTGTTGCGGGACGTGCTAACGGTCCCTAAATGGTGGCTACCCGCTGTAGTAGGACTGGGAATCGTAGTGGCTACGGGTTTGGGAGCATTCAGCTATATGGTGTACCACGGGGTTGGTGTGACGGGTTTGAATAGACCTGTTTTCTGGGGGTTTTTCATAGCAAACTTCGTTTTCTGGATCGGTATTAGCCATGCTGGAATTATGATCTCTGCTATCCTGCGTCTCACTCAAGCGGAGTGGAGAAGGCCAGTGACTAGGGCGGCTGAGGTGATGACAGTGTTCTCCCTGATCGCTGCTCTTCATACGCCTCTTTTCCATGTCGGAAGACCTTGGAGAGTGCTTTATTGGATTTTCCCATATGACTTTGATAGAGGAATATGGCCTAACATAAGGTCCCCTTTCGTCTGGGACCCGAGTGCGGTGGGGACATATTTGATTGCAAGTTCTTTGTTTGTTTTTGTCTGTTTATTACCCGATATAGCCATACTTAGAGACAGGGCAAAAGGGTTGTTTGTAAAAAGGATCTACGCATTTCTATGTTTGGGATTCAGAGGTACTCCTCGTCAATGGAGACTACAAACAATCGCGGGCATATTATTGTCTGCCTTAGTTCTTCCTGTTTTCGTCTCGGTTCATTCAATAGTGTCATGGGACTTCGCAGTTTTGATAGGAGTCGAGGGTTGGCACTCAACAATATTTGCGCCATATTTCATTATTGGAGCCATACACTCTGGTGTTTCAGCCGTAGCTATGCTTATGGCTTTGGCTGTTTGGCTTTATAAACTTGACAATTATATTAAGCCAGATCATTTCGACGCTATAGCCAGGCTATTAATAGTTGTGGCAACGACATGGTTTTTCTTTTTCTTCTTGGAATGGGTCTATGCACTTTACACTTTAGATAGTCCTGAAATTGCCTTGAGAGAGTTGCAGGCCTTCGAATGGCCATATGGTCCTTTGTTCGCTATATTCGTGATTCTGTCATTCGTTATTCCTGTGCCAATGTGGCTTTTCAAGAGATTTAGAAGAAGCGCGAAAATAATGTTTTGGACAACCATTTTGGTAAACATAGGCATGTGGCTTGAAAGGTTCCTAATTGTAATACCTGGCTTGGTTCGCCGGACTCATATGACGTTCGATTGGGGCACGTATCATCCATCTTTGGTAGAGATACTGATAGTTGTGGAAACCTTTGCCTTTGTCGCTTTGGGTATGTTGCTATTTGCTAAGGTGCTTCCATTAATTCCACTGTTTGATGTGAAAGAGGGTGTCGTTTTCCGACACGTTATCAAAGTTGGGCGTAAAACCGTTCCGGCCTCTATACGTGAAGGGCTCCCACATCACTATTATGACAAAAACCATTAATATAAATATATTAGGACTATAAGGATCAGTTATGGCTAAGAAAAGTGTATTAGGTCTCTACACTGAAGAAGATTCCGCCGCTGATGCCCTCGATAACTTGAGGGATGCAGGATTTGAAGAAGGCGAATATGAATTATTGACAGGTACCCCCTACCCGGAAGGTACGTTTGGGGAAGCAGAACCTGAACACCATCTTTTTCGGTGGCCACTTATTGGGGCAGCCTGTGGATTCACTGGTGGCTTGATTATCACTGCAGGAACTCAAATGGCTTATCCACTCATAACTGGAGGAAAGCCTATATTGTCGATACCTCCCATGGCGATCATTATGTATGAGGGAACGATGCTTGGGGCCATTATATTCACCATCATAGGTATCCTATTTGAATCCAGGCTACCTCGCCTGTTCATGGGTGCCTACAGTGAGAAAATAACAGAAGGTCATATTGGAGTTACCGTTACTACTGAGGAAGGTAGAACGGAGGTTGCTGAAGAGGCACTCAAGAAAGCAGGGGTGGAAGGTGAAATTATCAGGGGTTGGGAATAATTAAAGAGCGTTATAAATGTTTTTAAGTCAATTCAATATCAAAATCAGCAGGATTTCGTTGTCTATTTTGGCGGCGGTGCTGTTTATGCTTGTCACAGCTGGTTGCTATGACAGCAAATCCGGTAGAGTGGAATTTGGTGGGGCGATAAATTTTGAGCTTCCCGCATTTCCTGAAACTGGATCACACGCCGTACTAGTTTTTTCTGAGATGCATTATTCTGATTCTTACAGAGTTCAGGAAGTTCCTAGGCTATTACCCCCAGAAGGATCAGTACCTGTGACAGGTGGTGAGGTTAAAATTCTGGATCTTGATGAGCTTAAGGGGCTCGACATACCAAAGGAATTTGTAGCTAGCTATGACGATGTAAATGCCCAAAAGGTCTATTCAGTAAACTGCCAAGTGTGTCATGGTATTAAATTGGATGGAGCAGGCCCGATAACCACCTTGCTAAGTGCTAGGAATGATGGGTCGTTGGCGTATGATGGTGCGGAACCTGTGAATCTCAACTCGGACAGAGTTAGAGAATTGACAGACGGAGAGATATTTGGGTACATAACTTGGGGGGGTAGGCCTGGTTTGGCAGCGGCGGCGAGAGGCAAAACGTCGTCTGCAATAATGCCTGAGTTCGGCAAGCTACTTACAGAAGAAGAACGATGGGAACTAGTGCACTATCTTAGATCTAGGATTGGAAGCAAGTAGTTCCTGAATCCTATAATTTCCTTTGCTTTCATTGTGTGTCGGGGACCCGTGGGATTAGATTACCCCTGTTGCTTTGACCCACGACAGAAGCGACGGCGTACTTTTCTGAATGTGATAATGATAGAGCAATATCTTGGACTCCAATCTGTTCCGCACGCATATTTGCTCTTCCATGGAGTTTAATAAAAGGGGCACTTCCTCTTCTTCTTCGGATTTCGATATCCTTCCACCCTACTCCCCTTGTGCCCGTACCTAGTGCCTTCATGACCGCTTCCTTTGCAGCGAAACGACTGGCTAATTGTGGAGCTCTTCCTCTGCAATATAATCTTTCTTCCTCTGTATAAATTCTTTCTAGGAATCTTTTGCCGTATTCCTTCGTGACACGAGCAACACGATCAATCTCAACTATGTCGACACCAGTAATTAGCAATGTAAGACCTCTCAACTAAGTTTGAGATTATACTTGATCAGATAATAGATCCTGTTATGTAAATAAGATTGTGGGAAGTTATAATTGATGTTCGTAAAATTCACCACTGTTGTAGATACATTTTAATATGGTAAAGGGATAGATGGATTCTAAGATCATTGATGGTACCGATTTATCGGCACAGATCAAGGCAGAAGTAAAAAATCATGTTAAAAGACTAAAATCGAAGATGGCTAGGCCTCCTGGGCTGTCAGTCGTTCTAGTGGGAGATGATCCTGCTTCAGCTGTTTATGTGCGTAACAAGCAACGTGCGGCAAAAGAGGCGGGAATGATTGGTAATACCATTGCAATGCCCCACAGCTCTACTGAAGATGAAATTATTCAGGTTGTTAATGAATTAAATATTGATGCTAGCTGCGATGGAATCCTAGTACAGTTACCATTACCAGATCATATTAATGAGGCTACTGTAACGTCATCTATAGACCCCCTGAAGGATGTAGATGGTCTCCATCCCAACAACGCTGGTTTATTGGCGGCTGGTACACCTCGGTTTGTCCCGGCAACTCCTGGAGGTATTGTTCAGATGCTCCTCCGGACCGGTAATAATCCATCAGGTAAGCGTGTGGTTATACTTGGACGCAGTAATATAGTCGGTAGACCCATTTCAAATCTTCTTTCTATGAAAGGTGAGGGAGGGGACGCGACTGTAACAATATGTCATAGTCGGACGAAAAATATAGGGGATGTATGCCGATCTGCGGAAATACTTATTGCCGCTATAGGTATTCCAGGATTTGTCACCTCTGATATGGTTTCAGATGGTGTTGTTGCGATAGATGTTGGTATCAATCGAGTTGAGGCAACTGACAGAAAAAGAGGATATAAATTGGTTGGGGATATAGACTTTTCAGGAGTTTCAAAGAGGGCCTCTGCGATAACACCTGTTCCTGGTGGAGTGGGTCCAATGACGATAGCGATGTTATTATCCAATACGATAGATGCAGTCGGGTTTCATTGATCAATTGATCGACGTACCAATATAAGCGAAATATGTTTCCTAAGATATAATTTATAGTGAATTAAGAACTTAGATTATGACTACACAAAAAAGAGATTATTACGAAATACTCGGTGTTTCAAAAAACGCGAGCGATGAGGACCTAAAAAAAGCTTTTAGGAAGCTGGCGTTTGAATTCCACCCAGATAGGAATAAAGATAAGAATGCCGAGGAGAAATTTAAAGAAATAAATGAGGCGTATCAGGTTCTTTCAGATCAAGAAAAAAGAGCGAGATATGATCAATTTGGGCACGCTGGCCTGAGTGGAAATGGTGGAGCAAATTCAGGGTTTGGAGGATTCGAGGACTTAGGTGGATTTGGAGATATATTTGATTCCTTCTTTGGGGGTTCTGGATTTGGATCTAGATCTTCATCTAATAGGAATAGACCATCAAGAGGTTCGGACTTAAAGTACTCGATGGATTTGGATTTTGAAGAAGCCATATTTGGAACTGAGAAAGAGTTTGAAATTAATAGAATAGAGTCTTGCAGTAAGTGCAGGGGGTCGAGAAGTGAACCTGGGAGCGATTTTTCTACATGTCGTTCGTGCAATGGTCAAGGTCAGGTACGAAGGGCCCAGCAAAGTGCTTTTGGTCAGTTTGTACAGGTAACTGACTGCAGTGCCTGTAGAGGTGAAGGGAAAAGCATCACTGATCCATGTACCCAATGTAGAGGACAAGGGAAACAACGAAGAAAAAGAACAATAGCCACAACTATTCCGGCTGGAGTAAGAGAAGATACTCAGATTCGTCTTACAGGTGAAGGAGAGCATGGTTCCAATGGCGGGCCTCCAGGGGATTTGTTTGTGATATTTCGCATAGAGGAACATCCATTTTTTGTTAGAGATGGTATAAATATCAGACTGGATGTGCCGGTAAATATAGTTCAAGCTTCTCTTGGTGGCACGATTGTGGTCCCCACAATAGAAGGAGATGTGGAATTAACCGTTCCCGCTGGGACCCAGAACGGAAAGACTTTTAGACTTAAAGGGAAAGGTGTTGTTCAGATTCAAGGTACGCGGCGTGGTGACCAACTGGTGAAGGTAAACTTGCATGTTCCTACCAAGTTGGACAACATGCAGAAAGAACTTTTGGAGAAACTAGGGACTACTTTGCCAAAGATGGGTGATGAAGAAGATACTGGAATATTTGGCAAATTCAAAAATGTTTTTGGTGGTAGGGAAAGTACCTAGTGAAATGGTTGGAATTGTGTGTTGATGTACCACCGGAATTCGTGGAGCCGATTTCTCATATATTTTACAAGTATGGATACGGTGGGGTTTCCATAGAGAGTCCCGCTGATTTCAACCCTGACGAAGGTGAAGTCGCTCCGGTCCCAGAAACATTCAGTGTTCGTACCTATATTCCAAAAGATGATTCCACAGATGAGCGCAGGGCCAATATTGAGATTGGGGTAAAACTAATCAATCATCTCCATCCGATTGAACCGCTTAAAGAGACGGAAATTAAGGATGAAGATTGGGAAACTAATTGGAAACAATATTTTCATCCAATTAGGGTTGGTAGAAAATTGGTGATATGTCCGACGTGGCAGGAACATGCATCACTACGGGACGATGTGATTATCTTTTTAGATCCTGGTATGGCGTTTGGCACTGGCCATCATCCAACGACTAGAATGTGTATGGAGTTATTGGAGGATACTATCGTTGGTGGGGAGAAGATAATAGATTTGGGATGCGGATCTGGAATATTATCAGTAACTGCAGTTAAGCTCGGAGCACTGTCCTCTATTGGTTTTGAAATTGAAAGCAATGCTTCCAAAGTAGCCAAGGAGAATTGTGTCTTAAATGCGGTTGATGAGTCCGTGGAGGTTTTCAATAGTACGCTTCCTGACTATCGGTATTCTGAGGGAGATTTTGATCTCGCATTAGCTAACATATCCGCTAAAGTCATCATTGAACTTGCCGACCATCTGACAAAAGGGTTGAGAAGTGGAGGTAAGTTGATTTTATCCGGGGTATTGGAAAATGCTTTGGAAGATGTTCGTGATGTTTTTGAGCCTCTGGGTGTAGTTTTCGAAAAAGTTATGACTGACAGTGATTGGACTGCCGTATTAGCAACTAAAAAGTGATGTTGGAAGGTAAGCATTGCACAGATTTTTTATTTCGAAAGAAGCTGAGTCTGGGAAGCAAATAATATTTTCCAGTGAACAATCTGCCCAGATCTCAAAAGTTTTGAGGTCTGGGAAAGATGATTTAGTTACCGTATTTGACGGAACAGGTTATGAGCAGACGGTTAGACTTGATTCTGTCGATAGGCATTCCTGCATCGGGACGATTATTGATAGCCGTCAAGGCCAAAGTGAACCTCGAGTCAAAATCACACTCTATCAGTCACTAATAAAGCCAGATAGGTTTGAATACACGTTGCAAAAGGGCGTTGAGATTGGAATTACGACAATTGTACCTATCAGAACAACAAGAACAGAATCATTTCAACTCAGTCCCTCTCGTCTTACCAGGTGGAGGAAAATCGTTATGGAGTCTGCAGAGCAATCCGGAAGGGTCATTCTGCCTACTTTGACAACTCCCGTTTGTTTTGATGAGGCTTTACAAATATCTAGAGGATTGAAATTAATCCCTTGGGAAAATGAATATAAGGCAAGTCTACGGGATGTGCTTAGAGACAATGAGGTTGCATCGATGGATGAGGGTGATGAGATTTCAATTTTTATAGGTCCAGTTGGCGGATTTTCCCCTCAAGAGATTAAAAAGGCAGAAAACAAAGAGACTATCTCAGTTTCTTTAGGGAAGAGGGTTCTTAGATCTGAAACTGCAGGTATAGCTACTGCTTTGGGGGTTCTATACGAGTCCGGAGACATGGGATAGCTGGATCCGTTAATGCAATCATTTATGGAGAGTCTATGCGAGTTATCTTTTAGTTGTATCGGGAAACACTAATATTGGCAAAAGTTGGGCTCAGAATTCGGGTACTTAGTTCTCCGAAGTAAGTGATCTTCCCATAAGGTCGGCGACTGCAGTCATTGGTGCGACGTCATCAAATAGAACGCTGTAGACAGATTGCGTTAATGGAAGCTCTAAGTCCATGGTTTTAGCCATTGCAATGACTTCTTGGGTTGTACCTATTCCTTCCAGGATATTCTCTGTGGTATTTGTTATCTCATCAAGAGACATTCCTGATGCCAACATTCTTCCCAAAGATTTGTTACGACTTAGATCACTTGAACAGGTTGCAATTAAGTCTCCCATTCCAGCGAGACCTGCGAAAGTTGTGGGGTTTGCACCCAGATTGACTCCTAACCTGGTGATTTCCGCCAATCCTCTGGTTATGATTGAGGCTTTGGCATTGTCTCCGAATCCCAGGCCGTCAGATATCCCTGCGGCAATCGCCACAACATTCTTGAGAGTCCCAGCCAATTCAACTCCGATCACGTCCTGATTTGTATAAACTCTCAGATTTGATGAATTTAGAGCGTTTTGGGCATAAGTGGCGGTATTTTTGTCTGTGGATGCGATAACTGTTGACGACGGTTTTCCTTGAATGATTTCTTTAGCAAGGTTTGGACCTGACATTACACAAATCTTGTTTTCACCTATACCGAGTTCTTCTTGTAGGACAGTTGTCATTCGTTTACCAGTTTTAGGTTCTAGTCCCTTCGTGGCACTAACGACTACTTTTTCAGAGGATAGAACCGATGATAATTGAGATGCGTTTCCCCTCAGTGATGCTGCAGGAACTGCAAATATAATTAGTTGGGACCTCTCTACAGTTTCTCTAAGTGATGAGGTGATTTTCATTGTTGCCGGAAATGGAACTTGCGGAACAAACCTGAAATTTTCGTTATCTCTACGCAGTTTGTTTGCCTCAGGTTGCGTCCTTGCAAATAGCACGACCTCTCTATTTTCGCGAGCGTTGATTATTCCAAGGGTTGTTCCCCATGTGGTGGTTCCAATTATTCCGATTCTATCCATACTTCACTTCACATAATTTTTCGATGTGATTTATTGAAAGTTTGCTAATTTTTTTGTCCCAACTTACTTTCATTGCCTTTTATTAACCTTTTGACGTTATCTTTGTGTAGTAGGACTGTTATTGCACCTCCGATTAGTCCGTAGGCGCTGTACACGAAAGGAATATTGGGCACTCCTTCAGTTTCTAAATTATTGAGTATTGCCAACACTGTTATGGATAACCCCCCAACCACTGATCCCACGATGGATCCTAATGAAACGTACCTAGTTATTCCTATCACGGGAGCAGCGGCCAGTGTAGCTGCAACTCCTGCCCACGGTGATAGAACAATGAGTGCAGCCCAGCCTGAAGCAATACCTTTACCCCCTTTAAAATTAGTAAACAACGGCCAGATATGTCCAGCGATAGCTGAAAGTCCTGTAAGTGAATGGGACCAATCCGGTGTTTCCAGTATATAAACTGTTAGAGCTACCGGAATTGCTGCTTTACCCATGTCCAGTATAAGTGCGATTATCCCCCATATAGGTCCACATACGCGAGCAACGTTAGTGGCTCCAGTACTTCCGCTACCAAAGTTCCTGATATCGATACCTTTTATTAGTTTTCCAATAAGCAGGCCAAATGAAATGGACCCTACCAAATATGCTAGGACCACGAAAATAATTCCTGCAATTATGTTCATTAACGTTTCCATCCCCTAAATCGAAATCTAAGAGGAGCGCCCTCAAACGTGTATTCTTCGCGGAGCTTGTTTTCGAGATACCGCCGGTATGAAAAATGGATCATATCTGTATGGTTCACAAAAAATGTGAAGCTCGGGGGCATTGTGTTATCTTGCATTGCACTATATATCTTTAGTACCCGCTGGCCACCTGAGGGTGGAGGGTTTTCAGCTACTGCAGACAAGACAGTTCGTCTTATGTCCGGTCTGGGGACTCCTTTTGACCATTCCACTTGTACCCGCAGAGCAGCGTCTAGTAGTTCATTTACCCCATCAGTTTTTAAGGCTGATGTAAAAACGATAGGAGAGTAGGAGGCGAACTTAAATTTTTCCCTTATTCTTTTTTCCATAGTTTCTTTATCTAGCCCTATCTCACGGCGAAGGTCCCACTTATTGACTACGATTACTATCCCTCTATAAGTTTCTAATATGTAGCTTGCTATATGCGTGTCTTGGCTAGTGGCGAATTCTGAAGCATCTAGAACAAGAGCGGCCACGTGACATCGTTCTATCGCTTGCATGGACCTTAAGACACTATAGTGTTCAATACCTTTTTTGATGCTTCCCCTTCGTCTTATACCTGCCGTGTCAATAAGTTGGATTTCTCTATCTTGGTAGACGATGGTTGTATCAACGGAATCTCTTGTAGTTCCTGAAATGTCACTTACTATTGCTCTACTTTCCCCCGTTATAGAGTTGAGTAACATAGATTTCCCAACATTGGTCCTACCCACGATTGCTAAGTTAAGATCAGCTTCTGGGGCGAAATAGGTTTGGCGACTTGGAAAATATTTAAGTATCTGTTCCATGAGATCGTCCAAGCCAATGTTATGGTAGGCACTGATAGGAATTGGGTCGCCGAGGCCCAATTCATAAAGTTCAAACGCTAAATTTTTTCTTTGATCGTTATCTGACTTGCTGGCTGCTAGTACGGTAGGTTTACCAGTTTTGCGAATAAGATCGGCGACATCCCTATCCGCGGCTGTAATTCCTTCTGACACATCCACTAATAGCGTTATAACATCACACTGGCTGATAGCAAAATGAATCTGGTCACTTACCTGTTCCCAGATAGTGTCGTTAGGGAATAAATCTAAGCCCCCGGTGTCAACAAGCAGGAATGGTTGTTCTGACCATTCGGTTTCTGCTATTACTCTGTCTCGGGTAGTACCTGCCAAGTCAGACACAATTGATTGGCGCCTTCCAGTTAACCTGTTAAAAAGCGTGGATTTGCCTACGTTAGGTCTTCCAACTATAGCCACCGTTGGTTTCATTGATGTGGCTTCTTGGTGGTTCAAATTATCCGTCCCATTGTTAGGCTGGATTTACCCAGTCCTGCTAACTAAATATCAAAGTATTACTCTAGTAACCAAAGAGTTCTGCAAGAACGGCTTTTTGTGCGTGAAGTCTGTTTTCAGCTTGATGATATACAACAGAATTGGGATGTTCCAACATACCATCTGAGATTTCTTCTCCACGATGAGCGGGCATATCATGCATAAATAAGAAGTCATTTTTAGCAAGGGTAACTAATTGTTCGTTAACTTGGTACGAGGAAAATATGGAAAGCCTCTCTTCTTTCTCTTCCTCGTCGCCCATACTTACCCAGACGTCGGTATAAACAATATCAGCTTCGACGACAGCCTCTTTAGGATCATCCGTCCATATTAAATTGCTTCCTCGATTTTGGGCTATTACTTTGGCCTGGTCCCAAATATTTTCGGGCAGTTTGTGGCTTTCAGGTGAGGCGATACTGAAGTTCATTCCTACTGAAGCGCATGCCAGTGCTAAACTTCCAGCTATATTATTGCCATCTCCAACAAAAGCTAGTTTTAAGCCTTCTAAGTCACCTTTTTCCTCAAATATTGTCAGACAGTCTCCCAGGGCCTGGCAGGGATGGGCCTGGTCCGAAAGTGCGTTTACAATTGGGATTGATGTGTTATCGGCTAAGAGTTCGAGACTTCGGTGTGAAAATACTCTTGCAACCACACAATCGACCAATCTATCAAGAACTTTGGCGACATCTGCCACAGGTTCTCTAATTCCGAGACCAATTTCATTGTTGCTCAAAAAGATACATGACCCTCCCATCTGTTTTATTCCGACCTCGAAACTAACCCTCGTTCTAAGTGAAGGTTTTTCGAAGACTAATGCAACAGTTTTATCAGACAAAATTTGGGGGGTATTTCCTTGTTTGATTGATGCGGCTTTCGAAATTATGCTCTCAACCTCACCGTCATTTAAATCTAAAATGGAAAGAAAGTTTTTGTTCTTCATTCTGTAATCAATCTCTATGGTTGCGATACGAAATATGTTTGAAAGATGTTAACTCTTTAACTACATTCAAGGAAGTCTAGCGACGAGGAGAATTTGTCTGAATCTGTCGCGAATCAAAAATTAATCAATCAAGTCGGGTCGTTGAAGCAATGTTCGTTGATCTGACTGTTTCTCTCTCCAGATTCTTATTTCCTTATGATTACCTGATAGAAGTATTTCAGGCACTTGCATTCCTCTGTATGTGACGGGGCGTGTAAATTGGGGATATTGAAGTTTCCCCTCGTAAAAAGAATCATTTTCTATTGATTCCTTGGAACCCACAGTTCCTGGTATTAGCCTGGAAACAGCATCAATTATCGTCATGGCAGGAAGTTCTCCACCACTTAACACATAGTCACCCACGCTTATTTCGTCGGTTGCTAGATGTTGGCGTACCCTGTCATCGATTCCTTCATATCGACCGCATATCAACATTAATTCCTCATTCTGCGATAGTTCTTTTGCGATGTCATGATTGAACGTTCTGCCTTGAGGAGTCATAAGTATTTTTGGAGTTTTGCTATCAAGTGTATGGGTTGTTGATATATCTTCAACTGCCTCAAAAATTGGCTCTGGCTTCATTAACATTCCAGGGCCACCTCCGAACGGATAATCATCAACTGTTCTATGTGGATCATTGGCGTAATTACGGATGTTGTGAACAAAAATCTCAATTACGTTCTCTTTTATAGCTCTTGCCAATATACCTTCCTCCAAAGGGGAGGAAAACATATTTGGAAACAAAGTCAGAACGTGGAATTTCATATTAGTTTGAATTTGCCTTAAGCTTTCTCATGAGACCATCCAGAACCTCGAATAATTTGTAGTCCATGAGGTATTGATGGTAATACTATTTCAAGGCACTCTTTGACAGCTTTTGGACTCCCTGGAAGGTTAATTATTAGGCATCCAGATCTAACGCCAGACACAGAGCGGCTCAGCATAGAATAAGGAGTGATCTCAAAGGTTTTCATCCTCATTGCTTCTGCTATTCCCTGTACCTCAATGTCCAATATTGATTTAGTTGCTTCTGGCGTCACGTCTCGTGGTCCAAGACCTGTTCCACCAGTTGTCAGCACAACGTCAATTTCTCCGCTATCACTCCAAGCCCTGAGTGTGTCAGCAATTGCATTTACTTCGTCAGGGACCATATCTCTTTTTATCACTGATAAAGTCGAATCAGAGATCATGTCCATGATTGTGTTTCCACTAACGTCGGTCTCTCGGTCCCCTTTGAATCCAGAATCACTTATTGTCAATATTCCGACTCTAAATTCACCTTCGGTAATGTGATTAGTATTTTGCATCTCATTAAACCTTTAAAAATATAGGAATTTATAAAAAATAGAACTTAAAATACCTTGCTATGTTTGCATCTTCGTTGGGAGACTGTAGAAGCCGGTTATGCAAGGCGTATTTGTAAGGTTGATTGGGCTGTCAACATGGTAACACGGGGTCGGGCGATTTCCTCCACGAGAGGTTATTTTAGATTTTTATGGAGTTAGGTCACTCACCAGTTATGCCACGTGAAATTGTGGATGCGTTTTCCACTTGCCTTCCTGGGCTTTTTGTAGACGGCACTGTTGGCTTAGGTGGTCACAGTGAGGCTCTTTTGGATGAATATCCAGGGTCTCAAATTTTAGGGATTGATTTGGATGGGAAAGCTCTTGCGCTTGCTGAAAAAAAACTTTCACGGTTCGGGGCAAATTTTCTTCCGGTAAACGGTAGTTACTGTGATGTTGGGGAAATCTCTAGTGGGAAAGGCTTTGACGGCGTATCTGGGGCTTTGTTGGACTTGGGCTTGTCCTCGTTACAGTTAGATACTCCTGATAGAGGATTTAGTTTTAGGATGGATGCGCCATTGGATATGCGCTTTGGAGATTCAGGGGATGTCACCGCTGGGCAAATTGTTAATAGATATTCACAAGATGAACTAGCGAATCTAATCTTCGCCTATGGAGAGGAGCATAGATCAAAAAAAATATCAGCTGCAATAGTAAGGGATAGGCCGATTTCTTCCACATATGGATTGGTTTCAGCTATTGAGTCTGCTGTTGGGAAGAAGAAAGGACGAATACATCCAGCAACTAAAACATTTCAGGCATTGAGAATTGCAGTAAATGATGAATTGGGCAACGTAAAACATGGCTTGGAGGAGCTTCTAAAGGTAATTAGGAGTAACGGTAGATTGGCGGTTATCAGTTACCACTCTTTAGAAGATAGGATCGTCAAGAATTTTTTCCGGAGTGAGGCCTCATCCTGCTTATGTCCAAGAGAACGTATTGTTTGCGAATGTAACCATCAACCATCAGTGAGGGTGATCAATAAAAAGGTAAAAAAGCCTAGTAAATTAGAAATTGAGGCTAATTCTAGGAGTAGAAGCGCTCGTTTGAGGGTTGTAGAAAAAATTTAGAGGATCAGTTATGGCCAACAAAAAATATATGCAACAGAGCGATGTGATCACAGCGATCGATGTAGGAACTACGAAGATATGTACCATTGTTGCTCGAAAAGTTAATGGTGAATACCCAGAAGTTATTGCTCATAGCGTGGTTAATTGCTCGGGTCTTAAGAAAGGAAATGTTGAGGATATAACCTTAACTGCGGAAGCTATTAGACAGAGCTTGGTTGAGGTTAGGGGTAAAACGGATACTCCTATTGGCTCAGCTTATATCGGAATAACAGGCTCTCACGTTACATTCGATAACAGGATAGATAATCTTGATGGCGTTGGTCGACAGGGGGTTATTACGGCCGACGAGGTAAATAATATACCTGATTTAGTCACGGCAGGAGCGGCAACGTATGGGCGAGAAATCATTCATGCTTTCCCAAAGACTTATAGGGTCGATGGACATAATGGTATTAGCAATCCTACAGGGATGCATGCTGAAGGTGTCGAGGTTGTATCGCATGTAGTTAGTGCAGGATCATCTTTTGTGAGAGATCTTGAAAAGGCGGTCACTGGCGCTGGGCTAAAAGTTAAGGGTATGGTTCTGGAACCACTTGCTAGTAGCGAGGCTATTCTATCCAGCAGGGAAAAGAATAAAGGGGCTGCTATTGTCGATATAGGTGGAGGAACGACAGATATCGTTGTTTTCAAGAAAGGAACTATCGACTACACCTCGGTTATCCCCGTGGGAGGGTATCAGTTTACTAATGATATCTGTGTTACCTATAACACTCCCTACCAAGAGGCAGAGAAAACTAAAATTCAATATGCCAACACGGAACCCTCATATATCGATATGAGGGAAGAAATTTCATTACCTGTTTCCAATTCCAACTCGACTACCACCATTTACAGAAGAGATCTTTGTCAGTTAATGAGAGAACGAACGCTTGAATTAATAAGACTTATTGATCTCAATCTTCAACAGGCTGGTCTTAGACAAGGCTCTAATGACACGGTTGTATTAACTGGTGGTGCTTCAACGATGCCAGGTTTTTTTGAAATGGCTCAACAATTTATCCCTAATTGCAACATTCGAATGGGGGTACCGGAACATCTTTCTGGTATGTCCGAGGAGTTAGAAGCCCCTCCGTATGCAACTGGTGTGGGTATTCTTCTGTATGGATTTAGGCAGGAAATAGCGGCTGACAAAGCTGATATTGCTCAAGTTAGAGGCACACATTTTTCGGGTAGTAGGGGTGGCATTCTAGGGAAAATTAAAGGGATATTTAGCTAGTAAATTTGTTTTGTTAACTATTGTTACGGAGGATTTTATGACTATTAATGGTAGGGAACTCGAAGGGGTTGCGAAAATCAAGGTTATTGGTGTTGGGGGAGGCGGATCCAACGCGGTTTCACGTATGTTTCGAGAACGTGTTTCAGGGGTGGATTACATCGTTATGAACACCGATGTGCAAGCACTAATGGGTAGTGATGTTCCAGTTAGAGTCAGGATTGGTGAGCAGCTTACGGAAGGAATGGGTGTGGGAGGAAATCCTGATAAAGGAGCTGCCTCCGCAGAGGAGAGTAGAGAAGAAATTTATGACATCATACGTGACTCCGATATGATTTTTGTCGCTGCAGGTATGGGTGGTGGCACTGGTACAGGTGCAGCTCCTGTAATCGCTGAGATTGCCCGAGAAACTGGGGCGTTGACGGTTGGGGTTGTTACGCGGCCTTTTTCTTTTGAGGGTAATCGTAGGTCTAAGCAGGCTCAGGAGGGAATCGATAAGCTTCAGGCAAACGTTGATACGCTTCTTGTAATACCTAATGAGAGACTTAATGTTGTTGCCAAAGAAGAGGTTACTGCGGAGAATGCATTTAAACTAGCTGATGATGTGTTGAGACTGGGGGTGCAGTCGATAACAGAGCTAATAACAAACGCAGGGGATATCAATTTAGATTTCGCTGACGTTCAGAGTATTATGAGAGACGCTGGTCCTGCATGGATGTCCATTGGGTATGGGTCCGGTGAGGGTCGTGCAAGAGAGGCGGCTCAGCAAGCCATAACTAACCCATTAATGGATGTCTCTATTGAGGGAGCGACTGGTGTGTTGTTTAATATTTCAGGTGGTAGTGATCTTAAGCTGAATGAACTTCATGAAGCGGCTGAAGTCATTCAACGTGTAGTGGATCCTGACGCAAATATCATCTTTGGAATGACTACAGACCCTAAAATGGAGAATGAGATCAAATTAACTATTATCTCAACAGGTTTTCCAACTACTGAAACTCTTATACAGCGGGATATCGAAAAGACGGTTGCCGCGGCCCAGAAGGTGGCTGGAAATGAGGATTCGTTGGATTTACCCCCATTTTTAAGGAGAAACCTTGGTGGCTTTTCCATGGGCGGTTCAATACCAAGTCAGAATGGTCATTCTGACTGAGGATATAGATTCAAAAATAGGTAAAATTCAACTGCTCGGTGTCTTGTCCTTAAAGGTTTGGCACCGAGTTGTGTTATGTGATTCCTTCGGTAGGGTTTTTACCCACATATAGCTTTTCAAAATGTGATCACGTCTTCAAATTCCTGATAATTTTTATGTTTGTGCCTAGCCGGTTGGTATGTTTCGGAATCTGAAAAAAACTGGTCCCTTTTTTGCCTTGAGACGTTTATTGACACACCTCAATATGTGGTGTAGATTCGGATTCGTTACACGATAGATAGTGTGTTCTTGGTTGCTTTGTCACTGCTTCTAGCGCTGCTCGAGTATCCCGAAAAGAGGTTCTTCTTCTAGTTTATGTATTGCCCATTTTGTAATAATGACAACTCGAAAGTGATCGATTCTAGAGACTCGAGCGATAGCGTGCGCCGTCGCCGAGAATGCCTGAGGTGCGGTCTTAGATTTACCACTTATGAGAGGGTACAGACTAGAGCACTTCTTATTGCGAAGCGTGATGGTCGTAGAGAGGAATTTGACCGGGAAAAATTGTGGGCAAGTGTGAAAAGTGCTTGTGCAAAAAGGCCTCTTCCCATAGGAAGTATTGATAAAGTGATTGATGAGATAGAGGCCCAGCTCGCAAATGCTGGAAGAGCCGAAATTCCTTCCAGAGTAATTGGTGAGTTGGTGATGGATAGGTTAAGAAATTTAGATAGAGTTGCTTATATAAGGTTTGCAAGTGTTTACAGAGACTTTAGAGACATAGAGAGCTTTAAAGAAGAAGTGGAAGCGTTGTTGGATCCTGGACTTCCGGATGAAGAGAGTAATCAACTCTCTTTTCTTGAAGATGATGAGCTTACTGTTCCAGGCAAGAGACGGAGGGGAAGAAAACCGAAGAGGAAGGTTACTGACCCCGGAAGTTAATAGAGAACTATGGGACCGGTTTGGTACAAATGTTCTAAATCTGATAATGTTTGTGTCTGGTGTAGAGTCAGAATCTGTAATACTGGAATGCTGCCTAGAGCAAGAAAATAAAAGAGAGGTGAGTAACTAATGGCCCAGGAAACGATTTTTGGTGATGGTAGTGAGGGCGTTATTGATGAGGTTGTAAAAGCCCTTGAGTCTGCGGGCGTAACTGGCGATGTTGCAGCCGCTGTGACCAATAACTTAAAAGGGGGAGGGGTAGAGATTGAAGATGAGGTTATTGGTGACGGGTTGTCCTTGTCAGATAACGCTAGATTTATTATCGAAAAACGTTACATTCGTAGAGGTGATGATGGAGAGCCTATAGAGGATGTCAAAGGCTTGTTTGAGAGGGTCTCAAGAGCAATTGCGTTGGGTCAACCAGAGGCTAAGCGAGCTGAGTATGAACAAAGATATTTCGAAAAAATGTCGACGTTGAAGTTTTTGCCGAATTCACCGACTATCGTTAATGCTGGAACAGGGAGAGGTTGCCTCTCCGCATGTTTTGTGGTTTCTCCTGAAGACAACATTGAATCAATTATGAAGGTTGCTAATGATGCAGCCATGATTGAGAAATGGGGAGGAGGCATAGGGTTCGGACTTTCTGATCTAAGACCAAAAAAAGATAGAATTTCTACCACACATGGTCAGGCCTGTGGGCCTATAGCTGTTATGAAGCTCTATTCATCTGTTGGGGCGACTCTTACACAGGGTGCTTTTAGGCTTGGTGCCCATATGGGTCAATTGATAATTTCTCATCCTGATATTGAGGAATTTATACACTGTAAGGACGATGACGATACCCTTCAAAATTTTAATATATCTGTTCAAATTACAGATGAGTTTATGAAAGCCGTAGATAATGACGAAGATTTCGCTCTTGTGACTCCTAGAGACACAGGTGATGGCCCTGTTAATGAAGTTGTCGCCACTGTAAGGGCTAAAGATCTCTGGGATGATATAGCTGAGTCAGCATGGAAGACTGGAGATCCAGGAGTAGTGTTTGTTGATAGAGTGTGGGAAACGGCTCCCAATCCACAAATGGGGAAGATAAAAACTAGTAATCCGTGTGGAGAAGAGTTTCTTGAAAATTACAGTAACTGCTGTCTTGGCTCAATAAACCTAGATCTCCATATCAATGGTACAGACTTTGATTGGGATTTATTGGAAGATACGACTCGGTTGGCTGTTCGTTTCTTAAACGATGTAATTGAGGTTAACTCCTTTCCTTTGGCCAAATTGAGGGAGGTCAATCTTGACACAAGAAGAATAGGGCTTGGGGTCATGGGTTGGGCTGACTCTCTGGTTCGCCTTGGACTGTCATATGATTCAGATGAGGCTTTGGAACTTGCAGATAAACTAGGAGCATTTCTGAACTCCACCGCATGGGACGAGTCGGCTAAGATTGCCGAAGAACGTGGCCCTTTTCCTCAATATGAGAATTCTGCATTGAAAGAGTGGGGTATGCCACCCGTACGTAACTCTAGTGTAATAACGATAGCTCCGACAGGAACAATAAGTCGTATAGCGGGCTGTTCAAGTGGTATAGAGCCTCATTTTGCAATGGCATGGTGGTCTAATGTACTTTGGACCGATCACGAAGGTACCAGCTCTAAGTTAATGGATTCGCCAGCCTCCGTTTTTCAAAGTCTAAAAGATGCTCTCGGGTCGGAGGATGAAGCCAGGAAAATCCTTGAAAAGATCATCGAAGATCCGGATAACGCTGAGATAATTATGGGGGATCAGGGGTTGGATTCTGCGGTTTATCGGACTGCGATGAAGATTTCAGCCGAGGCACATGTCAAAATGCAGGCTATTTGGCAGAAGCATGTCACAAACTCCGTTTCTAAAACGATTAACTTACCTAACTCGGCTTCGATACAAGATGTTAAAGACGCTTACAGACTTGCATGGGAGACCGGATGTAAGGCTGTAACCGTTTACAGAGATGGTTCAAAGTCTATGCAGGTTTTGGAGACGGGAGCCTCTAATGAAAGTGAGGAGGATCCGGAGGACCATTTGAAAGTTCCTCGTCAAAGACCTGTTTCTGTTATGGGGGTAACCGACAGAGTCAGAACTGGTCATGGGACAATGTTCGTAAATCTAACATTTGATGACGAAGGACATCCCTTTGAAGTCTTTGCCCACTTAGGTAAGGCTGGTGGATGTGACTCCGCCTATTTAGAGGCGATTGCTCGTTTGGCTTCATTGGGATTGCGATCTGGTATTGATCCTAGTCAGATTGTTGATCAGCTTAAAGGAATAACATGTGATCCTGCATGGGATGGTGGAACTTTAGTTAGGTCAGCTCCAGATGCGGTTGCGCTGGCGTTGAGTAGACATTTAATAGAGAAGGAAGTAGGCAGTGGAAGTGTCTCTATGGCAGGTAGTTCCGCCCAACTAGGATTATTTCCGTCTTCCGTGGATTCGGCTGGCGATGATCAAGGTGAATCAATTAATGTTCCTACGGGTGCTAAGTGTCCGGAATGTTCTGGATATTTATTGCATCAAGAGGGTTGTTTGAGCTGCCCTGACTGTGGTTACAATAAGTGTGAATAAGTAGTAATTATCCAAATAGTTGTGGTTTTTTATGAAGGGGTTACTCCTGGTCCATACCTGAGAGTGGCCCCTTTACAATTTGTCCAAACTAACGTCTGATCTTAAGGAGGGACTTTAATGAGTGAAAGGCCTTATCTCGCGATTACCATGGGCGACGCAGCCGGTATTGGCCCTGAGGTTACAGCGAAAACTCTCATTGAATCTGAGATATACGAAAAGTGTCGTCCTTTTGTTGTTGGGAATACCGAGGCTATGAATGATGCTTTAAGAATAATTGGTTCTGAGATAAAGGCAAGGTCTGCCAAGTCTCTTGAAGATATCAATGGAGACTATGGCGTTGTTGATGTACTTGATCTTGGGAATCTAGATTTTGCCAATATTCAATACGGATCCCTCTCGTCTGATTCTGGAAGGGCGTCAGTAGAGTGGATTCTTAAAGCAGGAGAGCTTGCGGCTTCTGGGGCTGTTCAGGCTATAAGTACAGCTCCGATTAATAAGGAAGCTTGTAGCCTTGCTGGGTTCAAAGATATTGGCCACATGGAGATATTTCAGCGTCAGACGGAATCGGATCAAGTTGCAACTATGCTTATGTCAGGTGTTCTTCGTGTTGTCCATCTAACTACCCATAGATCCCTTCGAGTCGCTTGTGACTACGTAACAAAAGAAAATGTATTAGCGAAGTTAGTCCTAACGGACGAATATTTTAAGAAATGGGGATGGCCAAATCCTAAAATAGGTGTTTCTGCACTTAATCCTCATTCCAGTGACGGAGGCCTTTTGGGAGACGAAGAAGAACTCCAAATAACACCAGCGGTGAAAGAGGCACAGTCTCTTGGAATTGATGTTGTAGGTCCTGTTCCTGCCGATACTGTTTTCAATCAAAACATAGATGGGAAATTCGATGTATGTATTGCCATGTATCACGATCAGGGTCATATTCCTATCAAAGTTTATGACTGGCAGAGAAGTGTTAGCGTTAATCTGGGTTTACCATTCGTCCGGACATCAGTGGACCATGGAACCGCTTTCGACATAGCTGGGAAAGGGGTTGCAGATCATATTAGTATGATGGAATCGATAAAAGTAGCTATGTCGATAGCGAGTGATCGTATTCTTCCGTAGAGCGTCATCCAATAATGGAGTGAGTAGTAGAATATAAATATGGGTATTACATTTGTTGGCGGTGGTGTTATGGCCGAGGCTCTTATTAAGGGCATTATTAATGCTGGGTTGTCCAATCCTGGCGATTTAATGGTTAGTGATCCCATGAAGGAACGGAGACTTTATCTCGAGTCTGAATATGAAATAAAAACCGTCGAATCTAATGATTTAATTCTTGATGGGGATGGAATCATAATTCTTGCTGTTAAACCGCAAATTCTGCCATATGTATTGTCAGATTTGAATGGAAATATTTCCAATGATAGATGTGTGGCATCTATTGTCGCTGGGGTTACATCGGGGACCATAAAAGAAGGGTTGTCTCATAATTCTGTGATCAGAATAATGCCAAATACCCCTGCTCAAATTGGCCAGGGGATGTCAGTTTGGTATTCGACAGACTCTGTCTCAGAGTCGGATAGGTTATTTCTAGGTCAAATACTAGGCACGTTAGGGGACGAGGTTCATGTAGAGGATGAGAAGTTTGTTGATATGGCAACCGCACTGAGTGGAAGTGGGCCAGCATACGTTTTCTTATTTATCGAATCTCTCATAGACTCTGGTGTTTATCTTGGAATGTCGAGAGATATGTCTAGAAGGTTAGTTTTGCAGACCATTTTGGGTAGTTCAGAATTGGTTAAGCAAAGTGGGAAACATCCAGCAGACTTGAAGGATATGGTGACTTCGCCAGGAGGGACTACTATTGAAGCATTAGTTTCAATGGAAGATGAGGGTTTCAGGGCATCAGTGATAAAAGCTGTGAGATCTGCATATGATCGATCCCTAGAATTGGGCGGATAGGATGGGGCTTCAGTTTGTTGGACATTTTCTAAATATACTTGCTACGGTTCTTTACTTCGGGATATTGGCAAGGGTTCTTTTGTCTTGGATAAGTGTTGGGCCTGATAGTTTCTTAATGCCTTTTTTGAGACTCATATTCGCGGTTACGGAACCGATTCTGGGCCCAATCCGTCGAGTTCTTCCCAAGACAGGTATGTTTGATTTTTCTCCCATCGTTGCATTAATTTTGCTTCATGTCGTCAGGACCGTAGTGGCCCGGGCGTTTAACTGAGCTTGTTTAGAATTCACAGCTCCGTAGGTTTAGCATTGTCTGATGGTGCAAGATCATTTTTCATATCTATTTTCGTCTGAAGTGTTACTTCCCCTGCTGAAGCCACAAATGTTGAGCCGTTGTCCAATAACACATTTAAAGAACCATTTTCATTAATAGATTTCGCTGTTCCGGTTACGCCATGTCTATTGGTACCGGGAAAAGAAATGGTTATTTTCTTACCTAGAGTGTTCAAGCGGGATTCCCATAATTTTGTTAATGACTGTTCTTTTTTTACCATGTGATAGTAGTAGTCCATTTTCTGTAACAGGGTTCTAATGGTGAAATTTCTGTTTACATCTTTTCCGCCAATTTTTCTAAGGCTGGTGGCAATCTCCGCAATTTCTGAATTTTCAGAAGTGTTCATGTTGACATTGAAACCAATGCCTATCACACAGAAGTCAATCTCAGATCCAGAGATTTCTGACTCAATAAGAATCCCACAAAGTTTTTTGCCATATATCTGTATATCATTAGGCCACTTTATTTCTGCTTTAATGTCAGATATTTGTTGCGATGTATCTGAAGCGGCTAATGCTGCAACCATATTTAGGTAGGGTAGTTGCGACATTTTTGGCCGTACTAATATGGATGCTTGGATATTAGTGCCTTGTTGGGATACCCAGCTTCTTTTGAACCTACCTCGTCCAGATCCTTGATGGTTAGCTGCTACAACAGTTCCTTCGGGAGCACCCTTGCGGGCCAGAGCACGGCAATCATCCATTGTTGAGCCAGTCTCATTAATATGGTGAATAGCACATCCAATAATCACGAAAATGTCTCAGGTAGTTTTTCTGTATAGGTAGAAGTTAAAAAAACTTCCACGATACAACTTCCCAATATCCAATCCTCTGTGACCATATTTATCCTTTCTTGGAACCGGGTCTCATTTTTAATCAATTTCAATGCTTGATATCTGTCATATTTTTCAAACAGAGGATTGGCTTTCGCCAATATATCTACCTTCTGTATTTCTTTAACGTGAAATATAAATTCAGGGTGCTCAATCAAATTTGCGTGCCAGCTTCTACGTCCTGGCCGGGAAGCCAAAAAAATTCTACCTTCCAGGTAGTGTGCCCAAATTTCTATCCGTCGTTGCAGCCCTGTTTTTCTACCCCGAGTAGTAATATCCACAACCATATCAGGGTGGAGTAGTTCTGCAATGTTTTTGTCAATTCCATTCATATTCTCGTGTGATCGTAGCACATCATTTGTTGTATGAATGGCTCTTAAACTTGCTAAGCATAAATGTGCATTCTACAATGGTGCTTGCGCCTTGCGCCTATGCCTGTTTAGGCACAACAGTGGCGTTAGTAAAGCGCTAGCTTATACATTGATAAATTTAGGAGGAACTCTAATGAAAGTACTTGATGCTGTGGCGCGTATTCTTCGCGAAGAAGGAGTAAAGTGGGCAGGATGCTTTCCTTCAAACAACCTTATTGAAGCTGTTGCAGAAGCAGGCATTAATCCGATCATGTTCCGTCAAGAACGGGGAGCAGCAATGGCTGTAGACGGTTTCAGCCGTATGAGGAACAGGGATGAGTTTGGAGTTCTTATAACTCAAGGTGGGCCAGGTTCAGAAAATACAATGGGTGGTTTGGCACAGGCTTATGCAGATAATGTGCCTATTCTCTATCTACCCGGGGGACCTGCAGTGAACCAGAGGTCAGTGAAGCCGAATTTTTCTCCTGCGCGGACCTACGCTTCTGTTTCAGTCTCTGCTGAGGTTTTATATCAACCCTCTCAAGTTGCATCGGTAATGAGACGTGCATTTCATGCATTGAGGAATGGCAGGCCTGGTCCTGTTATTGTCGAAATACCTGCTGATGTAGGTGAGATGGATGTTGATGACGCTATTGTTTCAGCTTATACCCCACCAAAGAGATACCGGTCTGCTCCGTCATCAGGAGATGTAACCAGGGCTGTTGAGCTACTTCTTTCAGCTAAAAAGCCGGTAATATGGTCGGGTATGGGAACGCTTATGGCCGACGCGTCAGCAGAACTGACAGAATTTGCTGAATTAACAGATATTCCAGTTTATTGCACTATGCCTGGGAAGTCTGGTTTTGACCAGAGGCACCCATTATCTTTGGGATCGGGCAGTGGTGCTACAAGTCTTGAGGCAAGGACCTGGTTGCAAGAGTCAGACGTACTTTTCGGAGTTGGGACTAGCCTTACACGAACGAGTTATGGTCAACCAATTCCAGATGGAAAAATAATGATCCATAATACCGAAACTATTGCTGATTTAAATAAGGATTTTAATGTTGACTGTGGTCTTGTTGGTGATACCAAATTAACTCTTCAGATGCTCGTTGAGGAAGTGAAATCCCAAATAGGTAATGAAGGAAGAAAAAACTCAACCGGCGTACAGGATGAAATAAAGGCTGTCCATGATGATTGGATGTCAAAGTGGAATGACGTATTAGCGACTGATGAAACTCCCATAAGTCCGTATAGGGTTGTAGGAGAACTAATCAATGTATTGGATCAAGAGAACAGTATTGTGACTCACGATGCTGGTGCTCCTAGGGACATTATCATGCCTTTTTATCCAGGCACAGTTCCTCATAGTTATGTTGGCTGGGGTAAAACTACTCATTTGGGCTACGGGATTCCACTAATGACAGGGGTTAAGATTGCCTGTCCTGACAAGTTTTGTCTCAATATAATGGGAGACGGAGCGTTTGGTATGTCTGGTCTTGATATTGAGACTTCAGTAAGAGCGGGTGCCCCCATCACAACTATAGTTCTCAACAATGGTGGTATGGCCACCTACCCTGGGGGATATCCCACCGCACGGGAGTCTTTTGGAACAACTTATATGACCGGTGATTACACTAAAATTGCGGAAGGCCTAGGGGCTGTTGGAATTACAGTCACTAAGCCCGAAGATGTAGCAGGGGCTCTGGAACAGGCGAAGCAATTAAATGCAGAAGGTAAAACTGTTTTAATAGATGTTCACTCTAATATGGAAGATCGACGTTCTACATTTTAAGTCTGTTTAAGTATGGGTGATTTATTGTGAGAGGAAGTCGTGAAGGCTTCCTCTTACTGCTTTTGCACACTATTTGTCGGATACATTTTAATGGTGTGTTTACACTCGCCAGGAGGCGCTAATTCAGTGTCTTAAAATGAGATTGCCTGTGCAGAAAAACTCTAAAAAACTAAAAGCTACCGTTATATTTTTATTGGCAATGCTTATAGCAGGATTCACCATATTTCTGGCAATTGGAGTTATGGGTACGACCACAGCTACTAGTCGAAGTGGGAAAGAGCTTGTGGGAAAAAAAGCACCTTCATTCGTTGCGCCAAAAGTAGGGGGCCAATTAGTTTCGCTCGAGAATTACAAAAATAAGCCGCTGGTACTTAATTTTTGGGCTTCATGGTGCCCACCCTGTAGAGACGAGACTCCAGGAATGGAGAGAATATGGAGAAAATATGAGGATCAAGGAGTGGTGATATTAGGCATTAATGTTCAAGATGGAGAAAAGGAAGCTGAAAGGTACATATCAGAATTTGGAGTTACCTTCTCTAATGCACTGGACCTTGATGGGAGCATAACTGTTGATTATGGAGTTACCGGTCTCCCAGTAACATTTTTTATTGATAACGATAGTGTAGTAACAGGAAGGTGGGTCGGATCTATCAGTGAGGACAGGCTTGATAATTGGGTTTCAAACCTGATATTTTCGACAGGTGCGGCTGTTGAATTGGATGGAGAGAATCTGGACGGATATAGGAGTTTAGACTAAAGAATGTCGTCCCAATATCAGCGTAGATCATTCTCAAACAAGAAATTAGATTTGTCCTATGTGCAATGGGGTAGCTCCGAGTTGCCCCCTATGATATTACTTCATGGTTTACAAGATTGTGCTAGGAGTTGGGATGCTTTTGCTCAGGCTATGTCTGGTGAGTATCGGGTTATTTCTTTAGATAGTAGAGGACATGGATGTAGTGATTTCCCGGTTCCTTCAAAGTTGGATAGCGGATACAGGTTTGATGATTATGTTTCTGATATATCAGCTCTGATCGATAATCTCCGTTTAAATGATTCTATTCTTATTGGTCATTCTGCTGGTGGCAGGTACGCTTTTTCTTATGCATCTCGAAATCCTCAAAATGTTAGCGGTTTGGTCGTTGTAGACATCGATCCAGATGCTATCAACCAATCGTCCTCAAATATGTTTGATCGGTATTTGGGGGAATCAGATGAGTGGTCTTCATTGGATTCGGTAGTAGAGCGTATCCGGTCGAGACAGAATCTTTCCTCTGAAACAATGTTGAGGCACCAAGCCGAAGTTATGACAAAGGCTGTGGGTACTGGTGAAGGAAGGATGTGGAGACGGGACAGAAGAGTTATCGAGGATTATGAAAGGCCTGATTTGTGGAAAGAATGGGTTTCTATTTCTGTACCTACAGTGATAATCAGAGGAAGACAAAGTAATCTTTTGACCCATCAGACTGCGGTAAAAATGCGTGAAAGGTTGCCAGGGTCTTTGTTGGCGGAGCTAGAGGGCGGTGGACATTGGTTCTATCAAGAATCTCCGGGGGCATTCGAGAGCACCGTGAGGTGGTTTCTCTCAACATTAGAGAATTAGCGACCTATAAAATTAGGGGCTCTCTTCTCGACAAAAGATCTGATCCCTTCTTTGTGATCGTAGCTCCTACGGGCTAAATTTTGTGCCGGTCCCGCTAATCTAAGGCTATCAGCCAGATCGGTGTCTAATGATTTGTGGATTAGCTTCTTGATAAGTGACATAGAGTAGGTTGCACCTTGAGCAATCGAATGAGCGAAACTTAATGTTGACTCTATTAGTTCGTCGTGTGGGAAAGTTTTACTGACTATACCAAAGCGCTCGGCGGTATCGGCTTCTAAAACATCCCCAGTATATTGGAGCATAAATGTATTTCCCAAACCGATCATTCTAGGAAGTTGCCAACAGGAACCATCGGCAGGTATAAGTCCCCGACGGACAAACATTTCTGAAAACTTTGCTTTCTGGGAGGCCAGTCTTATGTCGCATGATAGGGCTATTCCCATTCCTAAACCTATAGCGGCACCATTGACAGCGGCTATAGAGGGCTTTTGAAGATTGTGCAGTTTTAATGGAAAAGCTCTGACTCCTTCTATTTCATCTTGGGGTCTTCTTGTTCGTGTAGCTTGTATATCCCATTGTTCTTGGAGGACATCCCATGGTGATCTATCTTCCGGGAGAGGTTGTTTGTCTGATGATTCATTCTCCCTACCCATGTCTTTTACATTTGCTCCGGAGCAGAAAGCTGGGTCCATTCCCGTCAGGACTACTACCCTCAACATAGGGTCAGATTCGAGACGATCGAGTTCTTGGTTCAGCTCTCCCATCATTTCTTCACCGATTGCATTTCTTGTCTTGGGATCATTCATTGTCAAAACTAAGACTCCTCCCTCAGTCTCTGAATTTATGAAATTGCTCCGCATTCAACACCTCTTTCTTTAATACTTTTCGTTGTTTAGGGGAGAATAATTATGGTTTTTCAATCTTGCTCGTTAGGCAAGTGAAAAATTGATTCATCAACATTTTTGAGGCTCCACCTAATATTCTTTGACCTACCCGGGCAACTATACCGCTTACTCTTGCCTCTCCCTCGACGTCTACAGCAGTAATCCCGTTATTCTCACTGAAAGATAGTACTCCGGTGGCTTTAACAGTCCCCCCCGAACCTTTTCCCTCCACTTCCATAGTGTATTGTTTGGGGAATGTTATGTCCTTAATGGAGACTTTGCCGCTGTACTTTCCAGTTACAGCCGCAACCTTCACTCTCATTGACAAAAGGTAGGAATTTTCTCCTTCAGGGTCGAATTTTTCACATCCTGGGATACAGTTTGACAAAATCTCCGGTGATTGAAGAGCGTCCCAGACTTTTTCCAATGGGGCATTAAATTCATAGGTGTTTTGTACTTTCATTTATTTATTCCTCAAGTAATAAGATGGGGCGGGACTTTATATAAAAATAATTGCACTTCTATTCAGAAAGTATTCTCGCAAGTTCATCTCTAGGGAAATTTGGCATTTCTATAGATGTTTCTCCTGTCAACAGATTCACTCCACGACTTTTATTGTGCATGGACCCTATTATCGATGCTGATATACCCTCCGAACTTAGCGAGTTAATGATATTTTCGCTGTCTTTTGCATTCGATGTTATCAATAGGCTTCCTGAAGCAATAAGTCCGAGAGGGTTTATGTCTAACGCGGAACAGAACTGACTTGTGATATTGCTTATCGGGATGTCTTCTGATCTGATATTCATTCCGAGATCAGCGGCTTGAGCCAATTCCCTTAATCCTCCGGCAAGACCCCCTTCCGTAGGATCATGCATTGAGGTTATTTTTCCTGAGTCCCTCGCTATCTCCGCATCTCGAACAATACTTATCCCTGGACTATTTAATAGGTTTTTCCCCCTATCAATAATTTCACTGCTTATTCCAAATGACTTCAACTTAGTCTCACATTCCCAAGCTAGTATTGAACAGCCTTCTATAGCGATAGACTTAGTCAGAATTATAGAGTCTCCCAAGCGAGCTCCAGACGATCGTATTTCTTTACCTTTTTCAACTTCTCCCAGCATGACCCCTATGACCAAGGGCCTGGGAATGTCGTATGTAATTTCCGTATGGCCACCGATAACTGTAATATTCAAACCAATACAGGCCTGATTAAGTTGGGAAAAAATCTCTTCTATCTCATTTTCTGGAGTCCCCTCGGGTAATAGTACAGTCGCCATCATCCATTTGGGTGTTGCGCCCATAACTGCGATATCGTTAGCGTTAACTTGGACTGCGTACCATCCTATTCTATTAGTGGCAAAAGTGATGGGGTCTGTCTTAGCAACAAGGTAGGTGTCCCCCATATCAATCAAAGCCGCGTCCTCTCCAGGAGTGGGGCCGAGGGCTACACGTGGGTCTATGGAAGTGAATTTCTGTAAGACTCTAGACAGTTGTTCTATGGGTAATTTTCCTGCTTGCATTTCCTCCCCTTAGGTAATTTAGAGGCGCCAGCCCTGATATTATATCTTCGATATGATTAAAGCAGTGTTTTTTGACCTATATGGAACCCTCGCTGGGTTTAGTCCCTCTAGATATGAAATTCAGTCGGCTGCTTGCGCGCAGTTTGGAATTGTATTGACAGAGCACGGAACACTCAGGGGTTATGGAAAGGCAGATGCCTTAATGACCCGTCAAAATGCTACTTTTCCTCTTAGGGATATGAATGAGGAAGAGATATATGATTTTTTTAAACAATATGAAAGAAAAGTGATATTGGGATCTGGAGTTGATGTAGATCTTGAAACAGCAGGTGAAATATGGCGAGCGGTCAGGGCCATCCCATATGACATGGTGATATTGGACGATGTAGTCCCAAACTTGATTACTCTTAAAAATAGAGGTCTTGTATTAGGTCTGATATCAAATATGAATAGCTTCGGTCGAGATTTATTGGAAAAATTTGAATTACAAAAACATATAGATTTTGCGGTCACATCCCGTGAGGTCGGTATGGAAAAACCGCACCCAAAAATATTTGAAAGAGCATTAGATCTATCCAGAGTCCTACCTATTGAGTCGATTCACGTTGGAGATCAGATAGGATCAGATGTTGACGGAGCCGAAAGATCTGGCATTACCCCTGTTCTTCTGGACAGAGATAGGAATCACACTACCTTTGATAGGTATAGCCGAATAGAAAGCATGGACGAACTAGTATCAGTATTGGATTCTTTGGAATAGATACTTGAAGTGTGACTTCTAATTGGCAAACATGGGATCAAGCAATCGTTCATTCATGTTAGTTCGGAAATCTGATAATTTTTCTACCGCTTCAAGAAGTTTGGTTTCCCATTCGTCACCGAGGTCTTGTGTTGTCGTCCTTAATTGTTTGTTACCAATAGTCCATTGATCTCCAAGAAGGTTTGTTAAGGCGAGTTTCATCCCGCTGACTTCGTATGGGAATTGGAGTGTTATTTTTTCTCCTGTTTTGGTTATTGAATCGGCTCCCATATCTTGAGATTTAAGTTTTAGCTTTGTGACGTATATAAGATTTGAAGCTTGCCATGGTATTGGTCCAAATCTATCTCTAAGCTCTGAGTTCATCAATTCTAATTCTTGGACGTTATCTGTTTTAACTAGCCTTTGATATAAGTCTAGTCTCACCGTTAAATCGGATACATAATCCTGGGAGATACCGGCGGGAATTCTAAGGTCTATATGCGCTTTATTAGAAATGGTATTGTCGACCGTTTTTCCTGCTTTTTCCGCCTCTTGCTTTGCTCGTAAATCTTCCACTGCAGTAGCGAGCAGCCGGGTGTATAGATCGAATCCAACTGCATGGATGTGACCGCTTTGTTCGGCACCAAGTATGTTTCCGGCCCCTCTTATTTCCAAGTCTTTCATTGCTATCTTGAATCCTGAACCAAGTTCAGTAGCAGAAAGCATGGCTTTCAATCTGCGTTCAGCTGGTTCCGACATGCTTTTCGCTCTTGGTATGAGAAGGTATGAGTAACCTCTTTTTGAACTTCGCCCAATGCGGCCTCGAAGCTGGTACAGTTGCGCAAGTCCAAAATTATCAGATCTATTCACAATCAATGTATTTGCGTTTGGAATATCTAAGCCGGACTCTATTATGGTTGTACAAACTAGGACGTCTGTATCTCCGTTGGTGAAAGCTATCATTGATTTTTCTAGTTCACCCTCTGACATTTGTCCGTGGGCGATTCCTACTCGCACGTCTGGTACTAGCGTTCGGATGTATTCCGACATGTATTCTATGTTGTGTACGCGATTATGAAGGAAATAAACTTGCCCTTCTCGGTCCATCTCTCTCAATATTGCTTCTCTTATTAAGTCATCACTAAACTCTGATACGTATGTTTTAATTGGCAATCTTTCTTCAGGTGCTGTTTCAATAGTGCTCATGTCTCTTACGCCAGCCAGGGACATGTGAAGAGTTCTTGGTATAGGTGTGGCTGTCAGAGTAAGAACGTCAACCTGACTCCTCATTTGCTTAAGCCTTTCTTTATGGGCTACTCCAAATCTTTGTTCCTCATCAATAATTATCAAGCCCAGTTCTTTAAAACTAACGTCCTTTTGGACGAGTCTGTGTGTGCCTATACAAATGTCTATCTCACCATCTCGCAACTCCTCCACTATTTTTTTCTGTTCCGCTGAGGATCTGAATCGACTAAGGACTTCTACATTTACAGGGAAAGCATTTGTCCTTTTTGAAAATGTCTCGAAATGCTGTTGGGCTAATACTGTTGTTGGAACCAGAACTGCCACTTGTTTTCCTTCCATCACTGCTTTGAAGGCTGCTCTCAGGGCAATTTCAGTTTTCCCATAACCTACGTCTCCACAAACGAGACGGTCCATGGGGTGTTTTGATTCCATATCTTCTTTTATTTCGGAGAGAGTAGATATTTGATCGTCAGTTTCTTCGTATGGGAAAGATTCCTCCAGTTCATATTGCCATTTGGTATCAGGTCCCATGGCATATCCTTCGGCCAGCTCACGTTCTGCATACAGTGCTAGGAGTTCTGCAGCCATCTCACGAGTGGATCTTTCGACCCTCTCCTTCACCCGGTTCCATTCTTGGGTTCCTAATCTTGTGAGAGATGGAGAACGTTCCATGGGGGCGACGTACGGTGCCACTCTGTCTAAATGTTCCAGAGGTACATAAAGTCTGTCACCTTGGGAATACTCCAGTATTAAGTATTCTGGATTATCCGAGTCCGCTATTTTCTTTTCGTCTGATCCCCTTTTACCTGTACCCATAAAGCGAGCTATCCCATGTTCAACATGCACGACATAATCACCTTTGGAAATTTCTTCAAAAAATGCTTCTCTTTGTGACTTGTGTCGGCGGGTTGACCTTCTGCGTTTCGTTACACCAAAAATTTCCGTGTCACCAATAACCATTAGTCTGTTTTTAGTTTGGTTGAGAACAAAGCCTTCCCCGATGTTCTCGATTCCAGGTTTCAACATGGTTATGGTTCCAGGTCCAGGTAATTTTTCGAGGTCAGAAGGGAAAGAGACGGCCAAATTTTGCTCAGAAAGAAGTTCTTCTAGTCTTGCTGTATGAGAGGTGGATCCGACTACTCGTCCGCCAGATGACGAAAATTCCCCTATATCTTCTGCCATTTGGGTAACATCACCCATGTATCGTGGGGGAGAGCTCAATGGTAAAACGTGTATATCTTGAATTACGAGATCGTCTGAGCCCCATGGCATCAATACAAGTTTGTTTTTATGCTGCTCGAGACTATTTTCTACTTCTCTCCACAGGGTGTGATTGGAAGGAAAATTGAATGGAAGTTCTCCTCTTTCCTCTTTAACCGTCCGAAGTTGGGATATTCGTTCTTCGATGTCAAATGCGTTAGAAGCCACATCAATTGGTCGATGGGTTACAACGAGTCCATCTTTCGGAAAATAGTCTAATAGGCTGCCTTGGTTGAAGAAGCCTGTATAAAGACCCAGATCTTCAATTCCATTTCCTTCCAGCAGCAAGTCTATTTCACCATTGATACGGATAGTTTCCTCAGCTGTGCAATTAGAGAGATCAATTTTACCCAACATATTGTCCATGGAGGTACTATCTAAAAACATAGGTAGAGTTTCTAATGCAGGAATAAGTTCGATAGCTTGAACTTCCTCAATAGCACGTTGGGTTTGAGGATCGAACGATCGAATGCTGTCGATCTGGTTTCCCCACAACTCAATCCGATAGGGAAGTGAAGAAGTTACGGGGAAAACATCTATAATTCCCCCTCTTCTGCTTGCCTGCCCAGGGGAACTTACTGTGGCTTCAAACAGATATCCCATTTGCTCCCATTTACTTGAGATGTCGCTGAGGGTGATTTCATCTCCCACTGAAAGTCTGTGTTGTGTGGTTTCCATGACATGCCGGGCTATGGTCCCTTGGCAGATTGCATTGGCGGATGTAACCACGATGGGGGGAGCTGCATTGGGATCGATCAATTTTGCTAAGGTGGTTATCCTTTGGTGGGAGGTTTCGTTGTCAGTTGATGTTCTCTCAAACGGGAGACTTTCACTTTCCCCAAATCTTGTCGGTCTTATATCTCCTTCGGTCCATGCGAAAATACGCTCAGTGAGTCTTATGGATTGTTCGGCTGTAGGACAGATGATCAGCATTGGGGCGTTTAAGTCCTGCCAAAGCGTGGAAAGAAGGAATGGCACTCCTTCGTCAATGATTTGGGCTCGCACTAGATGCTTTTTATCCTTTAATGAGTCAGCAACTTGCTGATAGGCAGGAACCTGTTCTAGAAGTGCTGTTAAGCTATTAATTCCCAAAATTTGTCACCGTCGCTTATTTGTATTCAGACCATTTTTCACCACAAAAAGCCGGTCCCTAATATAGGGGCCAGCCTGAGTGTTCAGTTTAGCATCTAATCAGATCTAAATCAGAAAAACCCGATCCAAACATAATCACTAATTAATAGTTTTCGTGAAGGCCTCTTCTAGTTCATCAAAAGTAGCGAAACCTTCGAATCTCGATGAAATAAGCCCATCTGAGTCAATTATGAAGGTCCATGGCTCACTTGGCAGATTCCACTTCAAAACCTCATTTGAAACAACTCCCCGAGATATATCGCCTTGTATTTCATGGGGGTTGTCGTAAATTTCGACATGTATGAAATTTGCTTTTCCCCCGTAATTGAGTTCGAATGATGACAAAATTTCTAACTGTGGGCCACAGGTGGAAGTACTGCAGAATGCTGGAGTTGCAAAAACTACTATTGTCGGTCTGCCAGAAGTGACCGCTTCGTTGAGGGGTGTTTTATAGAGGTGAATATTTGGGTTGGGATCGGATGTTATCGAAGGAAGTTCAGAAATGATTTCTGTAGTTTTCGTTACTGACATCGGGGGCTTATTACCAGGCATGGGTACTAAAGATTTCATCCTGACGCTTATCCCGGCAGAGGCATCAAATTCTTTATTTTTTGTTGTGCTTGATGCCAATATTCCCCATCTACCTGCGTGATTGAACTGTACTGTTGTTGTGTATATTCCCTGGCCAGTCGGCCATGACCTATAAGTAGGGATTAAAGTTTCAATCGGATCGTCTGGACTGGGTCCATCTAGATAGTATGTTTTTATCTCAATAGGGATGTCTCTTACAGGTCCTTCCCCTGATTCAATTATTCCAAAGGCCAGTCTGTTGGTACCTACTGAAAGATCTGTTACAGCAAATGCTAGTCTAAATTGACTTGATTCTGTTCCGGAACTATCTAATGTCTGAGACTTAGTTTGGGTGCAAGCGAGCATCGCGAAACAGAGAACCAAGAACATTGATATCTTAAAATTAATTTTGTAAGTCAAGTATTCAACTTCTCAAGGATTTCTATGGTGGCAGTTTGTAAATTGGCTTTAGCGTATAGGTATGTTCGGTTGGGAGGTTTCATGTAACCAATTGTTCTATCCGCTATTTGTATTTGAGTAGGATGTTAGTTTTGGTTTTTTTGCCAATCCGAATAGAATTAATGCAAGTATATAAGCTGTCAGTGCGAATATGAAAAGTGATCTATATGTGCCAGTCATTTTGTATAAATAAGCCCCAGCAGTTGGTCCTATTCCTAAACCGCCAATTTGGAAAGGTCCCATAATTCCGGAAATGGATCCAAATGAACTTCTCCCATAATAGTTGGCGATCATCATACCGCCTAGGACATTTAAACCTCCTGAAGCAGCTCCCCAAAAGATGACGCAGAAAAATCCGGCTATGCCCCCATCTATTAGCAGGAATAGGGTGGTTATAGCTATGCATATTGGCATTGCGGAAAGGACAAGTTTTCGAGGTGAATATCTATCTGACAGAAATCCCCACAATGGATTTGAAAATGCATTCATTAGGGAGCTTATACTCCAGGCCAATGCTGCTGTGGATACAGATAATCCTGATTCTTTAAGATACGGAACAAATTGGAAGCCTATTGTTCCTGAAGTCAATATGACTAAGAATTCCGCTGATATAACAAACCACAATGTTGAGGATCTAATTGCCTCACTTGTGGTCCAATTCATCTCATGCTGATGATCCCCCACAGAATCTGCATCAGAATTATTTGATATTTGTTTGGAGTCAGTTTCCGGTTCTATATCACCATCAGGTCTCAATCCAATATCTTCTGGTTTTCGTCTCATAAAAATGAGGAGAGGTACGGTCAGCAATATCGAATAGGCTCCCAATAGTCTGTAGGCTGTTCTCCAACTGGACCAAAGAGCGATAAGAGCAATTAGCTGTACATTGATGGCCCCAAAGCATGGCCGTGCCATTGAAACTATGCCCAAGGCTAGGTTTCTTTTTCGATGAAAAAAATTTACAGCCACGGTCCGGGGAACTACGCCTATAAGTGCAGGGTTTCCCAGTCCCCTCGCAATTATATAGGCGGCATAGAAGTGCCAAACTGCGCTCATTCCTCCAATCCAGAGGAAGCAGACTCCTGTAATAAGTGATGCGCTAGGCATTATCCATCTTGGGCCCTGACTATCGACTAGCTTTCCAAATATTGGAGTGAGGAAGCCAGCTGTCCAGGTCCCAATAGTCACTCCGATGGCTATTGTACTTCTATCCCAGCCAGTATCTTCAAAAATTAAGGTTTGGATTCCGGCTATCGTTACCTGCGCAGAACCGGTGGCTCCATATGTTCCGAGTGCTCCTATGATCAATGTGACCCAACCGTAAAAAATAGGGGTTTTGGGGGTCCAATTTACAGCTCTTCGAATAAATTGCATTTAGCGATTCTAACACTGTGACTTATCTGGGTTGCTTAACAGTCTTTGATGTGTGGCTCCTATATACTTCTGTTTGTTGGAAGATTATTTGGGTTTAATAAATAAGCACGATTGACCAAGGGGTAGTTTTGAGAATCACAGACATTAAAATCGATGTTGTAAAAAGGGAGCTGCCAGACACTGGTTTGAACTCTGATATGGGAAGATTCTTTGGAGAAGTTGAGCAAGGTGTTTTACGTATATTCACAGATGAAGGGATTGAGGGAAATTGCTTTATAGGAGAGTTCAGGAATGGTGGTAAAAGTCTCTTCCAACCTATTCTCAAAGTTCTGAAGACTGAACTTATCGGAGCTGACCCCTGTGAAAGAGAATTACTCTGGAACCGTCTAAGGCTTTTAATTTCAAGACGTGGAATGAACATGTCGGCTTGGGCTCCAGTAGACGTAGCTCTGTGGGATATTCAGGGTAAGGCTGCAAAAATGCCTGTATTTAAGTTGTTGGGGACTCAAAGATATGAGATAGAGCCTTATGCAACATATCCACCTCGCCATACTTCATATGGCGGCTATGTGGAGGAGGCTAAGGAAATAGTCGGAGACGGGTTTAAAGCCTACAAAATACACCCTGGGACCATGAGCACTGTAGATACAATTCAAATGGTAAATAAAGTCCGTGAGGAGGTCGGGGATGAAGTTGAATTGATGCTTGATCCCAATTGTGGTTATGATTTCAGGAAAGCATTTGATGTAGGTAAAGAATTGGATGCGAATAGATTTTATTGGTACGAGGATCCGGTTCCTTTTTATGATCTAGATGCAATAACTGAACTATCTTCTCGATTGGATGTTCCCCTTTGCATGAGTGATCAGGCAGATAACCAGTTTTTTAATGGCGCTACTATTCTGAGACACCAATCTAATCGGCTTTTACGTGGCACGGCGGCGAAGTTGGGCATAACAGGGTTGAAAAAACTTTGTTCAATGGCGGAAGGATTTGGGTATAACTGTGAGATCGGGACGGCCGGAAATTCATTATTGAACATAGCCAATCTTCACGTTATATTCTCGGTTACTAACTGTGCCTATTTTGAGTGGTGGCAGCCGACTGAGGCCCATCGGTTTGGTCTAGTTGAAGATATATCGCGCAATGAAAAAGGTATGATTGAGGCTCCCAATAAGCCTGGATTAGGTTATGAGTTAGATTGGGATTTTCTGAATTCTTGCAGAGTGGATACATTGGAGTAATATACTCTTCGCGATTACTTGAATGAAGGAATGGAGTTGGTTAATTGCACGTAGGAACACAATTTAAAGCAAGAAATGATGATGACTATAGGGTTTTTGCTCAGCTTGGTGTAAACCATATATGTGGTTTTCCACCCGGGCATCCCAAAAACTGGACCGTTGAAAATTTGGAGAGTTACAGAGAAAAAGTGGAGTCATTTGGATTGCATCTTGACTTTATTCCTCTACCTCTTAATTCTCATGAGATATCTGAAGCAGAAAATCCAAATATTATGCTTGGACGGAGCCCTGAAAGGGACAGAGAAATTGAGGTTATTCAAACAATTATTAGAAATTGTTCAGAAGCTGGAATTCCAGCTGTGAAATATAATCTTACTCTTCTCGGAGTAGTAAGTACGGATCGTGAAATGTGGCGTGGAGGGTCTAATAGTAGAGCCTTTCGCTATGCAAATGCCGTACAAGAACCTCCTTTAACTATTTCTGGACCAACGAATGCCGAGATGATGTGGGAAAGAATAGACTATTTTATCCAACAGGTGGTTCCCGTCGCTGACGAAAATAAGATACGTATGGCTCTTCATCCTCATGACCCAGGTATGCCGTCCCCTGAAGGCTTTAGGGGCGTTGATAGAGTTTTGGGGAGTGTTGAAGGGCTAAAGAAATTTGTAGATTTGCATCCAAGTCGTTTTCATGGTCTAAATTTTTGTCAGGGTACGGTAGCGGAGATGTTGGAAAATCCTGGGGAGGAGATATTTGACGTGATTCGATATTTTGGCGAGCGGGACAAGATTTTCAATGTTCATTTTAGAAACATACGTGGTGGTTTCTTGGACTTTGTTGAAACTTACATTGATGACGGTGATGTCGACATGCAGAAGTGTGTTGAGGTGTACAACGAGATTGGTTACCCATATATGTTAATGCCTGACCATGTTCCTTACATGTCAGGAGAAAATTCGGAAATGGTTGGATTCTCATATACATATGGATATATAAAAGGCTTGATAGACTCTATATCCACAGCCACCTGAGCATAAACCAGTCAGTTCAAAAGAGACTCGTTGATGGTTACACCGAATCCAGGTCTATCATTCGGCTCTATGTATCCTTGTTCACTTTGGGGTTCTCCTTCCCACAATTGATCCTTGGGGCCCCCTTTCATTCCTGGAAGTACTTCTGCGAGGTCCTGGCACCCGGACGAAACTATAAGATGCAATCCCCATACTTCGCCTCCCCGGTGCGGGATCACCGGGATGCCAAACTTATCTGCGATTTCTATTATTCGTAATGCTGCGGTGATTCCTCCACACCATGTGATATCAGGTTGCCAGATATCCAGTGCTGCCGAGCGAGCTATTTCCATGAATCCATGATGAGTGAATTCGTGTTCCCCACCAGCCAACAGGGTTGGTTTCACTTTTGAACGTATATTTGCCTGTCCAAGGAGATCGTCTGGGGTTAGTACATCCTCGAACCAGTAAATATTGTAAGGGGATAATATCTTAGTCATTTCTAGAGTGACGTCCCTATTCCAAGACATATAAGTATCTATCATCACTAGGGCTTTTTCTCCCAGAATGGATCTAGCCATTTCAGCGCTATTGACCGCTTTCTGGTAGTCTGACTCATCCATCCAGCGATGGGGGAATTTGTGCGCTGTGAATCCTGAATCTCCATACCATTCGATATCAGTTCCCGTTGCGTATGTTCTGACCTGCTGTTTTGAACGAATGCCGACCAGTCTATAGACAGGGACATGTTCTGATTTGGCAACCAAATCCCATAAAGCCAGATCTACGCCACTCAGTGCCATGATAGCTATTCCTTTTCTTCCATAAGGAAGGCATTGCTGGTACAGGTCATCCCATAAGACCGATATATCCTGAGTGTCATTAATCTCTTTTCCGCACAAGATTTCTGAAAAGTGTTTGTTGACAACTTCTACTGCAGCAAGTCCACCACCGCCATAGCCATATCCCACGAGGCCTTTATCTGTTTCAATTTTTACAACTATTTGCCAGAAATGAGTTCGCCAAGATGAAACTATGTTTTTATAAGATGGATATACAGCGGTCACAGAAGTGATTTTCATTTTTTTGTACCTTCGTGAGACAGGGATTTTTAATACGGACTTCAATATCTAGATATATATGACCAAATGGTACCTGTTGCTATTAGCTTTCCATAACTATTGGATAGTGGTTGTGGTAACTTGATTGAGGTTTATTTCAGAGTACATGAGATGGGGAATAATATGGCATTGGAAACAATAATAGCCGAACAAACAGGCCGAGTGGGCATAATCACGTTAAATCGGCCAGATCAAATGAATGCTTTCAACGCTTCCATGAATCTGGAACTCCGGGAACAGATAGAAAAATTTAATCGGGATGAATCTGTGGGTGCGATTCTTATAACAGGCGCTGGCCGTGCATTTAGTGCGGGAGCCGATATTGGCGGCTTTGAGGCTACAGTGAGGGGAGAGAAAGGAAGTCCTTTAGATCCAGTATCGCGATTTCCTAAATGGCCTGTGTTTATCAAGGAATCCAAGCCTGTTGTATGTGCCTTAAACGGATACGCGATAGGTATGGGCATCACCTTGCCTTTGGGCTGCGATATCATTGTGATGGCCCAGAGTGCAAAAATTTCCTTCAGATTCGCTTATATAGGACTCACTCCCGAATATGGTAGTTCTCACCTGTTAAGCCAGATGGTTGGAATAGGAAAAGCTATGGAGTTCATGCTAACGGGTAGATTTATTGAATCTGAGGAAGCATTAGAAACAAACCTTGTAAACCATGTTTATCAGGATGATGAACTTGTTAGCAAAGCTATAGATTTGTGCAATTCGATCGCATTTAATCCCTCTTGGCAACTGAGCCAAATTAAAGCAATGATGAGGAATCATCAATTTTTGGATGATATAGATAAAGTAATGGAAATCGAGAGTGATTTATTTTCACAATCTCAACAAACAGATTCACATAAAGAGTTTCTTTTGTCTTTCAGGGAAAAAAGAAAGCCAAACTATCATAATAACTTTCACTAATAGAACTATTAATAGTAATGTCAGGTAAATATAAATGAATCCTGTTATCGGTATCACATGCACATCAATCTTAGGAGGAAAACCATATGGGTCCTTGGTTGAAAAGTTTGGTGGTGAAGCTAAATATATAACGTCTAAAGTGGAGGAATCTGCAGGAAATACCGTCTCAGAAATTGATGCTCTTCTTCTTTCGGGTGGACCTGATGTTCACCCAGAAAGGTATGGTGAAAATCCAAATCCCCAAAGGGATTACAATAGAGCGCGTGACGAGTTGGAAATAAATTTGCTTAAAAATTCCCTTACAGCGGATATTCCTATTCTAGCTATATGTCGAGGTATGCAGTTACTAAATGTTACCTTGGGAGGCTCGCTAACAGAGTCACTTGAAGACCATGATTCGATACCTTTGAAGGATTCAGAAGAAACTAATAGGGAATCCAGTTTTCATCGTATATTTATATCCCCAGGATGCCGATTGGCATCAACCGTAGGGTCAGGAGGATTTGTACGAGTTAATAGTAGGCATCACCAGGGTCTTAAAGAACCACAAAAATCAGATGACCTCATGGCTTCAGCTTGGTCATTGGAAGATGGTGTTATAGAGGCTCTAGAGAGCACGGTAAATGATTGGGTTTTGGGAGTCCAATTCCATCCCGAGAGAAGAGGAGAATTACCTCCTCATTTCGATAGGCTTTTTGAAACGCTAGTGTATAGGGCTAAATCCACAATATAGTGGGTTTATTTTAACCTTAAAACACTACTATTTGTGCTATAATTACGCGCGTGTGAGACTAGTATTTTTGTAGTTTGGTGAATTACCGGAAGTGTCTTTTTTCCCCATTTAATATGGCGGTTGGTATCCCCACTAAAATTGCTGTTTCGTGTAACAGTGATGCGTTGTTCGCGGGCGCCTACTTTGATGTCTCTATGAACTTGGATCAGAGGAGATGTACATGACTTCCAGCAAAACAGATTTTGGTTTTATCAAACCCACTCAACTTGTTGATGAGATGCGCTCGTCGTATCTTGACTATGCGATGAGTGTGATCGTGTCAAGGGCGCTTCCAGACGTCAGAGATGGTCTGAAACCTGTGCAGAGACGTATCTTATTCGCGATGCATGATTTGGGAATGAGGCCCAACTCAGGATACAAGAAGAGTGCGAGGCTTGTTGGAGAGGTACTGGGTAAGTGGCACCCACATGGTGAAATGGCTGTCTATGATGCAATGGTCAGACTCGCCCAGGATTTTACAGTGAGGATGCCGTTGGTGGATGGTCAGGGTAACTTTGGAAGTATAGATAATGATCCTGCAGCTGCAATGAGATATACAGAAGCTCGCCTCAGTAGAGTTGCGGAGGAAATGCTTGCTAACCTTGATCAGGAGACTGTTGATTGGACCTTGAACTTTGACGATACTTTGCGGGAACCCACAGTACTTCCAGCTCGGTTGCCTGCTCTTCTGGTTAATGGAGCATCAGGGATAGCAGTTGGCATGGCAACGAACATTCCGCCACACAATCTGCGAGAGGTTTGCAATGCTGTTAATGCTCTCATTGATAACCCTGATGCCACGTCTGAAGACCTCATGAAATATGTGAGAGCTCCAGATTTCCCAACTGGTGGGACAATTATGGGAACTAAAGGTGTACGAGACGCTTATACGACTGGTAAAGGTCAAATAATTGTTCGTGCGGTTGCTGAAATTGAAGAGATGGGCCGCTCTCGGAATAACAGGTTTCAAATCGTTATCACTGAGCTCCCCTACCAAGTGAACAAAGCGGCTCTGGTAGAAAAGACTGCTGCGCTTGTTAAGTCTCGAAAGATAGATGGGATATCTGAGATAAGAGATGAGTCTGACAGGGATGGCATGAGGATCGTATATGAGCTTCGTGGGGGAGTTCAACCACAGGTCATACTGAACAACCTTTACAAGCAAACTGCTCTTCAATCCTCGTTTTCTGCAAACATGCTTGCCTTAGTGGATGGGACGCCAAGGGTGATCACCTTAAAAACCGCTGTGCAACAGTTTGTTAAGTTTCGGCAGGAGGTAGTACGGAGGAGAGCCGAATTTGAGCTACGAAAAGCTCAGGAAAGGGCTCATATATTAGCGGGATTGCGAATAGCGATTAGTAATCTTGATGAGGTGATTGCGTTAATCAGGAATTCGGATGATGTTGAGTCGGCTCGAAATGAGCTGATGTCAAGGTTCACTTTGGATCAACCTCAGGCTCAGGCTATTTTAGATATGCAGCTAAGGAGGCTAGCAGCCCTCGAAAGAGAGAAACTTGAGAAAGAATATCAAGATTTGCAAGAGACGATAAAGGGCTTAGAAGCTTTATTGGCGGATGAGGGCAAAATTCTTAGCGTTGTCAAAGAAGAAACTGAAGACTTGAAGTCCCGCCAAGGCGATAAGCGTCGTACCAAAATTAGTCAGGATGCGTACGATCTTAGTCGTGAAGAACTTGAAGCTCATGAACAAATTGTCATTACATATAGCCAGGGTGGGTACGTGAAGAGGATTCCTGCAGATACTTTCCGAAGACAGCATAGAGGCGGGAAAGGTGTCTCTGGGATGAATACTAGGGATGGGGATCCAATAAGGGATCTTCTGGTAGTTGATAGTCATGACAGGTTGATGTTTTTCACCAATAAGGGAAGGGTACTTTCTGTTATTGGGTATGAATTGAGAGCGGATGTAAGTAGGAATACTCGAGGTGTTCCAGTACCCAACATAGTAAATGTTTGGGATACGGAGAGTATAAGTGCGCTTTTACCAGTGGGGAAAAAACAATATGAGGATTATCAGTATCTAGTTTTAGGTACACGTAAAGGTCGCGTTAAAAGAATAAAGCTTGAAGATGTTGAGAGAATACGGCCCTCAGGGCTGATAATCATGAATTTGAAAGATGATGACGAAGTGGTGTCCGTTAAATTAGCAAAGGATGGAGACGATATAATATTCGTTTCCGAGCAAGGAATGGGCATTCGATTCTCAGTTGATGATTTACCTGTGAGGCGTCGGACAGCTGGAGGGGTTAAGGGCATGTCCCTTCGTACTGGTGATCGTGTAGTTGCTATGGATGTTGGTAATGATGAGAGTAGGCTGATGGTGATTAGTAAATTTGGGAGAGGGAAGGTAAACCCTCTGTCTGAATACAGGCGCCAGGGACGCGGAGGATTAGGTCTCAGGGCTTTCAAGTTAACTAGAAACACAGGACTAATTGCCGATGCTCAGATAGTGGCTGAATCCACAGAGGTTTATGTTGTTTCAGAAAAGGCTCAGATAATGAGAACTAGCCTAAGTGAGATTAAAGATCTCAAAGGACGTATTACCCAGGGCGTTACAATATTTAAACCAAGGCAGGGAGATTCAGTTTCATCAATAGCCTGTGTCAGCGAATTTCAATTAAAAGAAGAATCTGGCAAAGAGGAAACCAAGAAATCTGGTTCCAATGCTAAGAAAAAATCTGATGGCAAAAAACCTGAATAAATTTGAGGTTTTGTTATCAGCTAAATGTTTGTGGGCAGTGTCTTGTCAAAATATAGGGCAGGGCAAGTGAAGGGGCGCAACTTCAACCGAAGGGGTGCCCCAGATCGCTGGAAATCATCACAGTTTTATTCCATTTCTAAGCGCAGCAAATATAAATGTGGTGGCCCAACTTCTATAGGGGGTCCATCTTTGGGAAAAAGCTAAGGCCTCTTCGCTCGTCATTTTCCCTCTTGTGTTAAGACTCTCACCTAGTATTTTTTGTAAAGCTAAATCTCCAGAGGGGAACCCATCAGAAAAACCAAGGGATCGTATCAGTAACCATTGGATTGTCCATGGTCCTACACCGCGCAGGCAACTAAGTGTCTCAGTAGCTTCCTCAATTGTCATCTTCTTAGTTGATTCAAGGTCTATTTGTCCGGTAGCTTCTTTTTCCGAAATGCTGTGGATATACTCTGCTTTTCTTCTACTAAATTTATTATTCACTAA
>VFFS01000066.1 GCA_009392815.1 SAR202 cluster bacterium | reverse complement strand
GTCTACAGGAATCCTTACCAGATCAAAATTCCTCTAAATTTGTCTCCTTACCGCGCTCGCAGGTAATAATCACATTAGTATGTGTGATGCTGGCAATGTTTTTGGCAGCATTAGATCAAACGATCGTGAGCACTGCAACACCCCGAATAATTGCTGATCTTGGCGGGTTCGACAAGTACACTTGGATAACTACAGGGTACATGGTTGCCTCTACGACCGCCGCCCCAATAGTGGGCAAATTATCTGATATTTATGGTAGGAAATGGATATTTATTGGCTCAGTTTTTGTATTTATGGTGGGTTCAGTATTATGCGGTTTTAGTGAGAATATGACGCAGTTGATAATTTTTAGAATTATTCAAGGGATTGGGGGAGGCACGATAATGGCGGTGACATTTATATCAATAGCTGATCTTTTCCCCCCATCGGATCGAGGCAAATATATTGGTCTTTTGGCTGCATGTTTTGGATTGGCCTCGGTGATTGGTCCAACACTTGGGGGATTTCTTACTGATACGTTTTCTTGGAAATGGATCTTTTTTGTTAATGTTCCTCTTGCAGGACCGGTTGTGTTTTTACTGGCAAGGTTTTTTCCAGATACTCCCGGTGAAAGCAACCGAGAGAACAGGCGGATAGACTATCCTGGGATTTGTCTTCTTATAGTTGGAGTAGTTCTCCTGCTGGTCGGGTTGTCTCTAGGTGGAGTCCAATATGAATGGACATCGTTTTATGTCGTTGGTCCCATAGTAACCGGATTAATATCCTTGATCATACTCGTGATTGTGGAGACTAAAACTTATAATCCTATTTTGCCTTTAAATCTCTTCAAAGAGAGAATGGTTACTATAGGACTCATTTTAAGCTTGCTTACTGGGTTTGCGATGTTTGGGGCTATTATTTTTGTACCGTTATACTTTCAGGGAGTTTTAGCCTTTTCTGCTACCAGTAGCGGAACATTTCTGACTCCAATGATGCTGGGGATAGTATTTGGAGCCGCCATTTCAGGTCAGATCCTTTCTAGAACTGGAGGTTATTTTAGAATTCAAGGTTTAGTTGGGGTCGCTCTAATGGCTGTCGGGGTATTTTTGTTTTCCACTTTAGACAGTACGTCAGACTATCCACGTGCCGTGTCGTACATTATTCTGCTTGGATTTGGTCTTGGGAGTACTTTCCCTACTTTCACCATAGCTGTGCAAAATTTTAGTCCCCCTAGTGCTATTGGTGCTGCGACTAGTTTCATACAGTTTCTTCGAACTTTTGGCGGTCTTGTAGGCCTATCTCTTCTAGGTTCTCTTATGTCTCATAGATTTGTTGCCAATTTAGATAGAGCAGTTGAAAATTCAACTGTTCCAATAAGTAATGATCTTTTTGACGAGCTTAAAACTAACCCTAGGGTATTGGTAGATCCTGACGCTCAAATGTCCATGGTTTCTGCAGAAATGCCTGGGGATATTCTTGCAGTTTTAAGGAATTCATTAAGTGAAGCCATTGGGGACGTGTTTAGTGTATGTGTGGCAGTTTTGTTGGTTTCATTCTTCATAACTATGTTACTCAATAAAAAAGGATTTCCAACGCATTCAAATGCTGGTTCAAAATTGTCTAGTCGATGATTTTATGTTTTGCGATTTATTGAAAGATGAAAGTAAACTGAGGCCACCAAGTTGTATTAGGAGGATTGTAGTTTGCAGAACGAACCCGAGACAATAAACCAATATAAGTGTCCTAAATGTCAGAATGAATCGTATGAAACCGGAACAATTCGGACTACGGGCGGAGGATTATCAAGATTTCTTGATGTTCAGAACCAGCAATTTTCGCATATAACTTGTGAAAACTGTGGATATACAGAATTTTTTAAACGTAGAAGCGGGAGAGCGGGAAATATACTCGATATGTTTTTAGGTGGTTAAGTCCACAAAAAAGTGAGGAAAACTTAATGTCAGGAAGAAAAGTCACAATCATGGGAGGGGGTAACACTGCTTTCTCAGTTGCCGCTCGTCTGAGTCACCTAGGAAATGAAATTTGTATTCTAGAACACCCGGATTTTGCGGAAAGTGTCGATCAAATTATTAAGACTGGTCGTATCACTCTCGAGGGTGTTATGGAAAATGGACCGGCTCCTGTTTCTCTTGTGACACTCGATCCGTCAGAAGCTCTTGCGTTTTCTGACTTACTGCTTTTGATAGTTCCAGCTTATGCCCATAGACCTTTTGCAGAGTTTACTGGTTCTCATCTTACTTCCGATCATACTGTAGTCGTTATGCCAGGGACATTGGGCTCCTTGGAGTTTTCGGCAATTGCCGCAGATTTTGGTGTTTCTGACATAACTGTGGCTGAGGTTGATACAGCTCCTTACGTGTGTCGTAAAACATCTGGCGATAGCGCGATTATTTGGGGAGAAGTTTCCTCCTTGGGATTGGGAGTTTTCCCGTCAGTGAAGACAAACAATGTAGTTTCTGACCTGAAGCCTCTTTTTCCGGGAATTTCACCGTATAGCGATGCGCTTGAGTGTGGGTTGTCATCGATGAATCCGGTTGTTCACCCGGCAGGAGTATTAATGAACGCAGGAAGGGTCGAGTACTCAAGGGGCGAGTTCTATTTCTATGAGGAAGGGGTTTCTGAGAGTGTAGCAAAAGTTATAGAGGTTGTTGACGAAGAGAGAATCGCAGTTGGTGCTGAACTTGGCTATCAATTAACTCCCGTTGGCAAAGCTTTCCATGAGGCTGGTTTTGGCCCTCGAGGTACTCTGTGGGAAGCTATAAATGGGAGTCATATGCTGACTAGACTAAAGGCTCCTGGAACTCTGGAAAGTCGCTGGTTAACGGAGGATATTCCCTACGGTATAGCGGCATGGAGTAAGTTGGGAACCCAGTATGGAGTTCAAACACCTGTCATTGACGCCTTCGTTGGTATAGGAAGTATTGTGATGGGATTAGATGCTTGGTCAGAGGGGCGAGGGCCTAGACAACTAGGACTGGAGGGTATGAGCAAAAAAGACCTTAGAGAATATCTGGATACCGGCGGATAGAATTATTCATCGTCGTATTTGGATATTGAGAGTCGATCTTCTTGATTTGTAGGTATTTATCGTTTGACCCTTAATTAACGCAGACATATAATCAGATGTGTAATATCAAGGGTGCATTCTTCGGTCTGTGAGGTAGGTTTTGAATAACCATATCAGCAACTGGGAGACGGTTTAATTATCCGTGAAGATCAAGGCTCCGACCAGCATAGGACTTCGAGTCCGATTCCCAATGTGAGAATGGGAGAAACTCCCGTATCTTCTAATACCCCTACAGATATTGCCCCAAAGCAGGACATTTCTCATGATTTTGATGATTCCGCGAGGGAGGCTTGCGGTGTTGTGGGAGTCTATGCCAGAGGAGAAGAGGCTGCGAGAGCTGTCTTCTTTGGTCTTTATGCTCTGCAACATAGAGGGCAAGAAAGCGCAGGAATAGCTACCAGTGATGGCAGATCTATACGAGTCCATACAGAAATGGGACTGGTTGGACAGGCCTTTCAAGAGTATGACCTGTCTAGGCTGCCAGGTTATATGTCTGTTGGACATACGCGATACTCAACGACTGGATCCAGTAACATCAATAATGCCCAACCAATTATTTCCAAAGGCACAGGGGTGGAGATAGCTCTTGGTCACAATGGAAACGTGATAAATGCCTTAGAACTAAGAGAGGAATTATTTGATTGGGGTCTCTCATTCGAATCTACAGCAGATTCTGAGATAATTGCTCACCTAATATCTAATGCTCCTGCCGATAATTGGTCTGATCGATCGGCCTACGCGATGCGTAGACTTCAAGGAGCATACTCATTAGTCATTATGACTAGCGATCAACTCATTGGCATGAGAGATCCACTCGGTGTAAGGCCTCTATGCGTGGGGCGTCTAAATGGGGGTTGGGTTTTGGCTTCTGAATCTTGTGCCCTTGATCATATAGGTGCGGATTATGTTCGTGAAGTGGAGCCAGGGGAAGCTGTAGTTATTGATGACGAGGGTCTCAAATCTGTGTATAAAAAACCGTCCAAGGGATCTTTTGGAAATTGTGTTTTTGAGCAAATTTATTTTGCTAGGCCAGACAGTATTTTGGATGGATCTCTAGTATATTCAAGCAGGATGTCGATGGGAGCGGAATTGGCAAGGGAGTTTCCTGTAGATGCTGATGTTGTCATTGGGGTTCCTGACTCAGCTACGGCTGCAGCGGTTGGTTATTCTCAGGAATCAGGGATTCCTTTTACCGAAGGTCTTGTAAAGAATAGGTATGTTGGTCGCACGTTTATATTGCCTGACCAACGACTTCGGGAACTGGGTGTTCGGCGTAAATTGAACTATCTGCCGCAGATTTTAGAGGGTAAAAAAGTTGTCGTTGTCGATGACAGCATAGTTCGAGGTACAACCACTCCTCATGTTGTGAAACTTTTGAGGAAGGGAGGTGCAAAGGAAATTCACTTACGTATTTGTGCTCCTCCCATCATTTCCCCTTGTCATTTTGGTGTTGATTTAGCTACTAAAGATGAACTTTTAGCAGCTAATATGTCAGTAAAGGAAATATGTGATTTTATAGGGGCGGATTCTTTAGGCTTCTTAAGCCCAGAAGGTTTGATCAAATCTGTCTCTGGAAATGAAAGCCAGTATTGTATGGGATGTTTTACGGGAAAATATCCCATACCTGTTCAATTAGAAATGGATAAGTTGGTCTTAGAAGCCTAAGCCTTTAGGATTTAGCAATTTTGCCAGATTTTTCTCGGAGGCCCATAAATTTAGGGGTAATGGCTTCTCATGGAGGAACGAATCTTCAGGCCATAATGGATGCCTGCGCAACCGGGGATATTTACGGTAATGTCAAAGTTGTCGTAAGCAACAACTCCAGATCCAAAGCTCTTAGAAGGGCTAGTAACGCGAACATACCTTCATATCATATGAGTGCGATTACTCACCCAGATACGTTAGAGCTTGAGCGATCTATAAAGAATGTTATGACCGATCACAAAGTAGACTTGATTGTACTTGCAGGATATATGAAGAAAATTGGATCTCAATTAATTGAGGATTTTCCTAAAAGAGTGGTTAACAGTCATCCGGCTCTGTTACCGAAGTATGGCGGAGAAGGAATGTATGGGGACCTAGTACATGCCGCTGTTATCAATGCAGGTGAAACAGAAAGTGGCGTAACTATTCACTTAGTAGATCAAAATTATGATCAAGGGACAATAATAGCTCAAGTGAAAATACCAATTGCCCCTCAAGAGACCGTTGACTCCTTGAGGGAGAAAATTCAAACAAAAGAGCATTCCTTTTGGATCGAAACGATAGAAAAGATCCGGACAGGGGAAATAGATTTGGATGCATTAACAAACTAAAGCAATGTTATGTAATCTATAACTGTGAAAAGTTATCTGTACATGCATTAAATATTCTAATAAGGCAAATAAATGAGTTCTTCACAGTCTGGAGCTACATATGAATCTGCAGGCGTTGACCTTGAGGCTTCCCAAAGAGTTAAAGAACGAATAAAAGAAGTCGCCAAGAAAACATATGGTCCGAATGTGTTGGGTGGTGTTGGTGGATTTGGTGCTATGTATAGGGTTGGTGGATATAAGGATCCTGTACTAGTCTCTAGCACAGATCCGGTGGGAACCAAACTTATGGTAGCTGTGATGGCTAATAACTTTGACCAAATCGGGGCCGATTTGGTCAATGCTTGCGTAAATGATCTGATCGTTATTGGTGCAGACCCGCTATTTTTCCTGGATTATGTTGCAACTTCTGTTATGGATCCAAATATCGTCGAAACTGTTGTTATAGGTATTGCCAATGCTTGCCAAGAAGTTGGCTGTGCCCTCATTGGTGGAGAGACCTCCGAGATGCCTGGTGTTTTCTCGGACGATAACTTCGACCTTTCTGGATTCGTTGTTGGTGCTGTGGAAGCTGAGCAGATGCTCACACCTATGGAAAATATAAAGGAAGGAGATACCTTAATTGGTATTCCGTCTAATGGTCTTCATACCAATGGATATTCTTTAGTCAGACACGTGTTTCAGTTACACGCGAATCGAACGATACTCTCTGAATATGTGCAGGAATTGGGTGAGACATTAGGAGAAGCTCTCCTCCGGCCACATCCTTCGTATTACTCGATCCTGAAACCTGTTTTTCAAATGTCGAAAGGTATTGCCCATATTACTGGTGGTGGGTTGTACGAGAATATGCCCCGAATGCTGCCCAGTGGGTTGGCGGTTCGGTTTGATGCCTCTTTATGGGAGTCTCCACCAGTGTTTCAGCTTATCCAAAAACAGGGTGGAATAGATATAGAAGAGATGTATCGTGTCTACAATATGGGACTTGGTATGGTGGTTGTATGTGAGCCTGAAGAAACGAATACTATCCTCGGTAGTGTGAAAGGATCATTAGTTACGGGTGAGGTTGTAACAGATACTGGTAGTGGTCGTGTTTTAATTGAGAATATGTAGTTTATTTATATGTAAGAGTGACACGGAGAATATCGATGAAAGCGCTTATAAGCGTTTATGATAAATCAGGAATAGAAGATTTGGGGGGGGCGTTGTATAGGTCTGGGTTTGAACTCATTAGTACCGGAGGTACATATGAGGCCTTATCCAGTGTGGGAGTTGAGGTTGCACAGATATCAGATGTGACGGGTTCTCCAGAGATTCTTGATGGGAGAGTAAAGACGTTACATCCCACCATACATGGTGGGATTTTAGGACGACGAGATATAGAAAATCATCGTCTCCAGATGTCAGAACATGGTATTGATAATATCGATGTTGTCGTTGTTAACCTCTATCCTTTTGTGGACACCGTGCTGCGCCCAGGTTCAACGTTGGAAGATGGTCTAGAGAACATTGATATTGGCGGCCCTACCATGCTTCGGGCGGCAGCAAAAAACTTTCCTGACGTGTTGGTAGTGGTGGACCCAGCAGATTATGGTTGGATTAGCGAACGTTTATTAAATGGGGATTCATTTTCTGTTTCAGAACGTAAAAAATTGGCTCTCAAGGCATTCCAGCATGTTTCTTTTTATGACTCAGCTATATCAACGTGGCTTGAAGACGAAACTCCTTTAAATGCAACTGAATTTACAGCGGCTTACAATAAACTCGACGATTTACGATACGGAGAGAACCCACACCAGTCAGGGGCTGTCTATGCCAGTGCTTTAGGTACAGGTGGGATAGTTCGAGCTGAACGTCTTCACGGGTTGCCTATGTCGTATACGAATGTATTGGATGCAGATGGAGCCTGGACATCTGTAACAGATTTCAATGATTCTGCATGTGTCATCGTGAAGCACACAAATCCCTGCGGTATAGCCCTGGATAATAATCAAACTTTGGCTTATGAGAAGGCTTTCCAAGGCGATAGTGTGTCTGCCTATGGTGGAATAGTCGCTTTCAATCGGAAATTAGAGGTGGCAACAGCCGAAGCAATGCATGGGGTGCTCTTCGACATAATTATTGCACCGTCATATGAGGAGGATGCATTAGAAATTCTTCGAAGGCGCAAGAGAACTCGTGTTCTTAGGGCGGATGTAGCAACAGGGTCCCTGACAGGAATTACTTTGAAGTCAGTGTCAGGAGGAGCCCTTTTGCAGACAATTGATGATGTTAAGGAAGATCGGGCTTCTTGGAAAGTTGTTACCGAAATTCAACCAACTGATCAGCAGTGGAAAGATCTCGAATTTTCGTGGAAATGTTTGAAGCATATCAAATCCAACACTATAGTTTTAGCAAAAGACAATATGATGGTAGGCATGGGTGCTGGCCAACCTAATAGGGTCGTAAGCATTCATCTTTCTCTTCGAATTGCCGGTGATAAGTCCAAAGGGTCGTCATTGGCTTCTGATGCATTCATGCCATTTGCAGACAATATTGATATGGCGGTGGAGGGTGGGATCGCAGCTGTGGCGCAGCCCGGTGGATCCATCAGGGACGAAGAGGTAATTGCAGCGGCAAATAGGGCAGGAATTGCCATGGTATTTACAGGTGTGCGGCACTTCAACCATTAGTTGGTATTGAGGGTATTCGATATTGTTTAGCCTAGAGATTGTTATACCGGTGCTTAACGAGGAAAAGGCGTTACCGGTTTGCATAGATCAGTTGTTTCAGTTTTGCGAAAAAAACATGCAGTCCTACGACTGGAAAATTACTATTGCGGACAATGGGTCCACGGACAATACATATAGTGTAGCTGCTGATCTAAAAAAACAATATTCTAAAATCGATGTATCTAGAATGACCAAAAAAGGCCGCGGAAGAGCCTTAAAGCTCGTATGGATGGAAAGCCAAGCCGATATCGTTGCATATATGGATGTGGATCTATCTACTGATTTGGCACATTTGCCTAGTGCTGTGGATTCTGTTGCATCGGGGGAGTGTTCAATATCAGTAGGGTCCAGATTATCTCGAGGTTCCAAAGTAATAGGGAGAACGATTAAGAGGGAAATTGTTTCACGATGTTACAGTGCTCTTTTTAGGGCATTATTTTTAGTCTCATTTAAAGACGCCCAGTGTGGGTTTAAAGTCGTATCTCGACAAGTTGTCGACAGTGTTATTCCGTTGGTGGAAGACACTGGTTGGTTTTTTGATACAGAATTGTTAATAATTTCAGAAAAGAATGGATATAAAGTTTGCGAAATACCCGTTATATGGACTGACGATCCTGATACCAGAGTAAAAATCTTTAAAACTGCCTGGGAGGACATAAAGGGTTTGTTACGAATCAGGTTCGGAGGTCTCGCGGCTTCACGTAAAGCGCTGTCTAGTCATTGACACTGGTATCACGGCTAGGCACCACTTTTTCTGTCATCAGGGTGGGGTAGAATTTCGCTATGGGTAGCTTAGAGGTTATTTAAGTTGTTCCATCCGTTTACACGGAGGAGACTAATATGGGAAATGTTTTATTAGTGGTAGATATGCTTGTGGGATTTATGGTTGAGGGTCACAACCTGTACTGTGGAAATGAAAGCAGGAAAATTATTCCCAAGATATGTACCTTAATTGAAGATCATCAATCCCGTGGAGACCCTGTAATATTTGTTTGTGATAGCCATGAACCCGATGATTTAGAGTTTGAAATGTTTCCTGTGCATTGTGTAAAAGGAACAGAGGAAGCTACGTTGATTCCTGAGTTACGTTCGTATAAAGGGGAATTCATATACAAAACGAGGTATAGTGCGTTTTTCAAAACTGACCTGGAACAGAAGCTAACTGAAATAGGTCCTGACTTAATTACAATTTGTGGAGTTTGCACTGATATTTGTGTCATGCATACGGCAGCTGACGCTAGAAACCGAGATTACAAAGTGGAAGTGAATGACAACGCTGTAGCTTCATTCGATCTAGATGCCCATATGGCAGCGCTCGACCATCTGGAGCAGATTCTTGGGGCTACTGTGATACGCTCAAACCTACCTTGATAAAACTAAATTTAATTATGAGGAAGATACATAGGATGATCAAATGACTTCGCCACAGTTCGAAATACGTCCCTCTGTTATAAGAGGTGATCCTGCAGATGAGTACCTTCACTGGACGAAAGAAATTCTTCGTCTTGAATCGAAAAACCCTAAAGTTCTTATGGAGTTCTATGCTTCTAGGGGTGGTGTGGTTTGTGGGATAGATGAGGTTAAGTCGCTGTTAGGGAGTGTTTTGCCGAAAGTCGATGATACAGCAGCAGCAAATGTTGACAACATTGATGATGATATCCAGGTTTGGACAGTTGATGATGGTGATACATTCGAGGGTGGTGAAACAGTCTTAAGAATTATAGCGAGATATGCTTCGTTTGGCCTCTACGAAACCAGCATATGTGGAATTTTGTCCTCTTCAACTGGATGGGCCACCGCCGCCAATGAGTGTGTGAAGGCGGCGGGCGATACAACAGTGATAGCTTATGGTGCCCGTCATATCCATCCAAATGTTGCCCATATTATGGATTATTCTGCAGTGGTTGGTGGTTGTTCATCCGCGTCCACCAGATTGGGTTCAAAACAGGCTGGCAGAAACCCATTTGGAAATATGCCTCATACCCTGCCATTGATTTTTGGGGATACCATCTCCGCGGCCCAAGCATTTGATGAGCGGCTAGATATGGCAGTCCAACGTATTGTTCTAGTGGATACATTTAAAGATGAGGTAGAAGAATCCATAGGTGTCGCGCAGGCTCTTCGAGAGAAACTCCGCGGAGTCAGACTTGATACTCCGAAAGAACGTGGCGGAGTCACCCCTATGATGGTCCATGAAGTTCGGACTAAACTAGATCAATCTAATTTTAGACATGTTGAGATATACGTTAGTGGAGGCTTTAATCCGACTCGAATCCGACAGTTCGTTGAAGAACAAGTTCCTATAAATGGGTTTATGGTTGGAAGCTATATTACTAATGCGGCTCCTAACGATTTCACTGCGGATATACGAGAAATAAGTGATACCCCTGTGTCTAAACGTGGAAGGCTGCCAGGAAGAGTCGATAATCCAAAGCTAGAAAGGGTGATCTGATATAAAAATTTCGATCCCTTCGCATTGACTGCTGTATATGATCTTTAATTGAATTGAGGGAATATTAATTGAATTTACTACCTGACCGTGTTGATTACTCTCATTCAGAGTTGGCTGACTTAGCTGATTTGCAACAAGATCCCCAAGTGGTTTACTTCACCGAAGCAAGGAATAGTCTGGCCGATGACCCCTATCGTCCAGCATTTCATTTTTCTCCTCCCCAAAATGTAATGAATGATCCTAATGGGCTTTGTCAGTGGAATGGTTACTATCACCTCTTTTATCAGTATCGCCCGGGAGGCCACAGCGATGTGGTGCATTGGGGGCATGCGATAAGTACAGATATGGTCCGATGGAAAGATATGCCCATCGCTTTATATCCTGAGACTGAAAAGGATTGTTTTAGCGGTCAATCATTGGTGGAAGATGAAAGAGTTATTGCCATTTATCATGGTACTGAATCTGGAAATGCAGTAGCCACTTCAACGGACCCGATGCTTGTCACTTGGGTGAAAAACCCGAATAACCCAGTGATACCTATCGTTCCAGTCGATAGTACTGGATATCCTTATAGAGTTTTTGACCCATGCATCTGGAAAGAGGGTGAATATTATTATTCATTATCAGGAACTTATCGCAACGGGGAACGCAGCGTCGACTGTGAGGCAGTTGATCACATTTTCAGATCGAAAGATCTAACCAGCTGGGAATATATTGGGATTATGCTGGAAAGTCGATTTTTGACAGAACCAGGTGAAGATGGAGCTGTGCCTAATTTTTTGCCAATTGGCTCAGAAAAGCATTTATTCTTGTTTTTTAGTCACAAGCGCGCCAGTCAATACTTTATTGGCAAATACGATGAAATAACTCATAAGTTTAATCCAGAAGTGCACGGGAGAATGAGTTATGGCCCCCTTACAGTCGGACGACTTCATGCCCCGTCGGCAACTACAGATGAGTCAGGCAGAATTCTTTCAATATATAACGTAAAGGAAAGTATTCAATATCGGGGTTGGTCAGATATTATGTCCCTTCCAAGAGTTCTCTCATTGTCTTCGGACGGGAATTTATTGATAAAGCCTATTGAAGAAATAAATTCCCTAAGAGGCAAACGGGTTGATTTACCTACTATGGAAATACCTGCAAATGAGACTTTGGATTTGCACGAAATTTCTGGGAACCAGATTGAGATGAGGGTAAAATTAGATCCTGGGGAAGCCAGCGAATGTGGCCTATACGTGCTTCAATCCCCTGACAAGCTAGAAAAGACCCGTATCTCTTTCATGCGTACAACTAATCGATGGTCTAAAACAGATACTTTGCAGATAGATGCTTCTGAGTCATCAACTAGGATCGATGTGTTAGCCAGCCCGCCGGAGATAGGACCACTGTATCTTGGTGAAAGTGAATCACTTGATCTTCAAATATATGTGGACCGGAGCATAATTGAAGTGTTTGCTAATGGTAAACAGTGTTTGACCTTACGGGTATACCCGGATGATGAAGCAAGTAAACAGGTCTCTATTTTCACCCGGGGTGGAAGTGCTCGTCTGCTATCACTAACGAAATGGGATATGGAATCTGTTTGGCCGGAGTTGATATAAGCCCCAGAATTTGTGAAGTCAATCTAACCTAGGGGAAATTTAGTGAAAATAACTGATATCAAGGTTTATATAGTGTGGGAGGGGAGGAGAAATTTATTCGTCCTTAAGGTTGAAGCGGATGATGGGGCTTACGGGTGGGGTGAGGCTGGCTTGTCGGGCCGTGAACTCGCAGTGGAGGGAATGGTGAAGCATTTTAGGGAGTGGCTGATAGGGCGCGACTCTCGAAATATCAGTGCTTTATGGCAGGAAATGTACAGAGGGCAATACTTCGAAGGTGGTCGTGTCATTACTGCAGCAATATCAGCCATTGATATTGCTCTTCACGATCTGAATGCTCGTCGCCTGAGAGTTCCCGTTTACCAACTTCTAGGAGGTAGGAATCGCGATTTTGTCCCATGTTTTGTAACTTCTTCAATTCCTCCTGGAGAGGGAATAGTAGAAAACGTGCAAAGCTTGATAGCAGATGGCTGGAAAGTTATCAGAACGGGGATTGGCCATCCTAAAGAAAAAGATCCAATGCTTTTTGAACCTCGTGAATCGATTGCATTAACATCTGACTGGCTTGTTAAACTCCGGGACGGGGTAGGTAGAGAACCAGTTCTTGGGATTGACTATCACCATAGATTGTCCGTGGCTGAGGCAGCTAGTTTCTGTAACTCCATGCCAATGGGAACCCTCGATTTTATTGAAGAGCCTATTAGAGATGAATCTCCAGAGGCTTATGAATCGCTTCGAAGTATGACGGATATTCCTTTTGCTATTGGGGAAGAGATGGCCAGTAAATGGCAATATATGCCTTATATTGAGAGGGGACTAACTCAGTTTGCAAGAGTGGATATTTGTAATATTGGGGGATTTACCGAAGCCATGAAAGTTGCTGGATGGTGTGAGGCACATTATATAGATCTTATGCCTCATAATCCTTTGGGTCCTGTTAGCACGGCCGCCTGCATTCACTTGGGAGCGGCCGCACCGAACTTCGCATGGCTAGAAGAACGATCTCCGGAGCCAGGTTTTCATTTCAGCCCCGATTTGTTTCCACAACAGCCGCGGCTTGAAGGAGTTTGGCATAGAGTTCCAGATGGCCCTGGACTCGGAGTGGAGTTTAACGAGGAACTTGCTTTAAAGCAGACATTTGAATTTTGGGAGGCTCCCCATTTGCGGCGCCGGGACGGCTCTCACACTAATTGGTGAAATGTCGCATGGGATGAACTTTTTCTTGAGTTAGTTGGTAACGCCTAGTCGTGCGAGCGGGTGAAACGGATCTCTATTGATGCTTGTCCTGCTATTGGAGATGCCCACTCTGCAGTTCTCCATCCGACGACCCATGCTATGCCGGATGTGGATTCTACAATTGGTATCCTGTCCCGCCACATTCTAGGAATGTGGGCGTCGACCATAAAATCTTGTAGTTTTTTTTCTCCTGGTAGACCTTTCGGATGAAATCGATCTCCGGGCTTCCTACCCCTGATTACTAGAAAATCCTCAGAGTGTTTTTCTTTAAAGTGTAACCAGGCTCTACCTCCGTTTGTTTCTTCTTTCTGAGGATATTTTAAAGGGGCCTTTGTTCTGGTTGTGGTTATTTTCCATCCAGGTATGGATAATGCACCAGGAATTGAGATTTTGTATTCATTGTCTAGTAAGGGGAGAGGGATTGTATTGTACTCAGTTTCAGAGATCAGGAGTTCGTCATATCCTTTTGTTGCTGTAACTCCTTCAGGAAGATCCACGCTATTTCCACTTGGTCCTTTTGAGAGATTTATAACTCCTTCAATATGATCGAGAGTTATACCATTCAAATTTCCTTTAATGATCCCTATAGCCTTTCGGACGATTCGATAGGAAAGTGACTCGGGTAAATTGGTCAACTTTCCTAAATCGATTGTAATAATCCCTTCTTCAACATCTACTGCGGCTGTCCAGGCTCCATACAAAGCTTCTTCTATAAATTCAATATCTCTCCCAGCTGAAAGTGCGAGTCTGTTCAGAGCTTCGGTTATTCTGGGGTTAAAATTCTCTAGTGCTGGTAGTAAATTATGTCTTACTGAGTTGCGAGTATGGTCATCACTGAAGTTGGTGGAGTCTATTTGAGGAGTTTCCCCAACAGCTGAACAGTATTCTTCGATTTCGGTTCGGGTTATTTCCAATAATGGACGAAAAACTCTTAGGGGCGGATCCTTTTCTATCACTCGGGTTGAAAGTAATTTCATTCCTATTAGACCGTCAAGTCCCGACCCCCTAATAAGATGCATGAGTACGGTTTCAGATTGATCATTGGCTGTATGTCCCAATGCAACCGCATCGCTATTTTGTGTCGCACATGCTTCTAGTAGGAATCGATTTCGCGCTCTCCTCGCGGCATCCTCTAGGGATATCCCAAGCGCTTGCGAGAGTGAAGGGACATCTACGGCTCCGAAGAAACAATCTACATCAATTGATTTGCATAGATTTTTAACATATTCGGCATCTGACTTAGATTCTTCTCCTCGGATACCATGATCTAGGTGAGCCCCATTTATAGAAATACCCGTTTCTGATTTGCTTCTACTAAGAGCCAGTAACATGGCGGTAGAATCAGGGCCACCAGAGATAGCCACGGTAATATGTGACTCTGATAATCCGGCTTTATGCACAGCCTTAATAACGGATTTTTCGAAGTTGGTCGTATCAGCCATATCAATTATTGCAATACTGTCAGATATTTTCCAAATGTTGCGTACTATTCATATATTTGACCGAGGTATCTGCACTAGATATAGAAATAGAAGATAGAGACCCCAAGTCTATGGAAATTTTATTGTAATGGTTTGAGTGAAGTCCAAGGGCATTACATAATATTCCCTGGATCGGAAACATGTGTGTGACTATTACGACATGTTCCCCATCGTGTTCATCTGATATCTCAAGAATCGACTTCCAAGCTCTTGAATGTACCTCTCCCAATGTCTCGCCACCTGGGGGTCGAGTGGTGCTAGCATCTCTTTTCCACCTGGCCATGTACTCAGGAAATAGTTCTGTCATTCGAGTCGCATCAGTTCCTTCCATCTCTCCCGAATCCATTTCCTGAAGTCCCTGTTTTGGATTTGGTTCCAAACCAGTGAATTTTGAGATGAATTGAGCAGTTTCCACTGCTCGATTGTACGGACTTGTATAAACAGCATCTGGGGATAGTTTAGATATTCGTAGTGCGGAAGCATATGCTTGGGATTTGCCGACTGGAGTTAAACCAACATCACTTGTTCCGAGCACTATATTTTCTTTATTGGCTTTGGTCTCCCCGTGTCTGAGTAGTGTCACTTTCACGGACATTTAGGTTCTCCTTGGAGGTGTTAATTGTCTGTCTGTCAGACCCGGAGCCTTGAGATGTAACGGAAGGGTTTGCTTGTATTCTCTTTCTGATTAATATTGATTCAATTCGGAATCTATCCATTTCTTGGATTCTAAATAGGAGGTTATTATATTCAAACTGATCCCCAACCGATGGGATTTCACCAAGTTGTGAGAGAATAAATCCAGCGATGGTTTCATAGTCTCCTTCTGGCAAATTCAATTCCATCTCTTCATTTGCTTCCTCTATGTCCATACCTCCTTCTATCTGATAAAGATTTGGACGAATATTGGAATATTCTTCTTCAGGAGATTCTCCTTCTTCCCCAACCTTGCCAACAATAACTTCAGTTAGTCTTTTGATAGTTACGAGGCCGGCGATACCTCCATATTCGTCTAAACAGATCGCCATTTGGTGACCCGTTCGTCGGAGTTCTTCAAATAATTCTGATACATGCTTTGTTTCAGGAACAAAGTAAACATCGCGAACGATATCAGTGACAGACTCATTTTCCTGAATACCTCGGGTCGCTAGTGTTCTTAAAATATCCTTGGCCGATATTATTCCAACTATGTCGTCTCTTGATTCCTTATGAACTGGGAATCTGGTGTGGGTGTTCTCCATGTATATTTGTAAGAATTCCTGAAGTGTAATTCCTCGCTCTATACTAATTATCTCTGGTCTCGGAGTCATTACCTCCCTTACTTGCTGGTCCCCAAACCTAAAGACATTTTCAAGCATTTCCGCCTCTGCGGGCTCTACGGTCCCTTCGGCCTCACCCATATCAATCATTGAGAGTATCTCTCCCTCTGTGACTGTTTCCTCAGAATCATCTCTACCAATTAAGTTCTGCGTCATATTGGAAAGCCATTGCAAAGATAAAATGGCTGGAAACAGAGTTATTTCCAGTATTTTTAGAGGACGCGCGTAAAGTAAGGAGATTTTTTCAGATTTTCTGACGGCTACACTTTTGGGAATGATCTCTCCAAAAATCAACAAAAGGACAGTGCCAAGCAACGTGGCAAACGCAACCCCTAGTGGGCCTTCGCCTACGAGCTTTACTGACACGATGGTTATAACCGCGCTGAAAGCGACATTTACCAAGTTATTACCAAGTAATATAGTGGAAAGTAGTCTCTCCATGTTGGCAATCATTAGGGAGACTCTTTTGGCACCGGGAACATTAGTGTTCACTAAATGTGAGAGACGGCTTCTTTGAAGGGAAAGGAAGGCTGCTTCTGAACTAGAGAAGAATGCGGACAAGATAAGAAAAGCTACTATAAGTAGCACGTAGACAACACTTTCTACGTTCAATCGTGATCCCTCCTGAACAATGTCGTTGTGCCTGGTTCTTTCTGCGACACCACAATTATAAAGGGATTATTTAGTTTAACGCTTATCTAGGGAATAAATTTCACGACAGAGTAGTTCTACTATCTTTCTTGATAGTTCGTAATTAAACCCCCGCCTAGCTAAATGGCTAGATAGTTTTCTAGAAAATTCATGCTCCGTATTTTTTCGCAGGCTTCGCGCCTTTTTCCGCCCCGCACTTAGGGCTGAGTCGTAATCACTTAGGTCTGCTGTAACTGTGTCAGCAATCTCCTTGGATATCCCCTTGTATTTGAGTTCTTGACGAATTGCGGACGCACTCTTTGGCCGTCCAGCCATCCTGCTGTCGGTAAATGATTTCGCGAACTGCATGTCATCTATAAGATGTTCCCGATACATTTGAGCAACTGCAGCCTCTACTGTATGACTTTCGAACTTTGTTGATAACTTTCGCGTCACTTCAAATTCACTTCGTAGTCGGTAAGCGATGAATCTACGAGCGACGGTGGTTGCTTCAGAATGTTCTTGATCAGACATTGATAAAATTAATTGACTCATCTTTATTATTGTATTTATGACCCGTCATCTATACTCTCGGATAAATCAGTAGGTACGATTACGTCGTCAAGATCTTCAGGGTTTAGAATGGACCTGACGAGTTCGTCTATCTCATCTGTTAGTACGGGATTTTCTTTCATAAATGTTTTGGCATTCTCTCTGCCTCTGCCAATTTGGATTTCTCCAAATGAATAAAACGCGCCACTTTTTTTAACGATGGAATTTTCTACTGCTAGGTCTAGTAAATCACCTTCTCGACTAATTCCTTCGTTAAACATGATGTCAAACTCGGCGGTTTTGAATGGTGCCGCTACCTTATTTTTCACAACGCGGGCTCTGACCCGATTTCCTAGGATATCCGTTCCCTGTTTGAGCGATTCGATTCGGCGAAGATCAATACGGACAGAACTATAAAATTTTAATGCTCTGCCACCAGGTGTTGTTTCTGGGCTCCCCCAAAACACCCCTACTTTTTCTCTGATCTGATTGATGAATACGACGGCTGTATTGGATTTACTTATTGAGGATGTTAACTTTCTCAGAGCTTGGGACATGAGGCGAGCCTGCAGTCCCACGTGGGTATCCCCCATATCACCTTCAAGTTCCGCTTTTGGAACCATTGCGGCAACACTATCAATGACCACAATGTCGACAGCGCTACTGCGGACTAGATATTCACATATTTCTAATGCTTGTTCTGCTGTGTCTGGTTGTGAAACCAAGAGGTTTTCTATGTCGACACCACATTTGCCAGCATAACTAGGGTCAAGAGCGTGTTCGGCATCGATATAAGCGGCCGTCCCTCCGTATCTTTGCGCTGAGGCCATGACATGGTAGGTAAGGGTAGATTTACCGGAGGATTCAGCTCCATATATTTCAGTGACACGACCACGTGGAATGCCACCAACTCCTAGTGCGCTGTCTAGGGAAGGAGATCCTGTAGAGATTGAATCCACTTTAACATCCTGGGCATCTCCTAGCTTCATGACAGCACCTTTGCCGAAATGCTTGTCGATCTGGCTGAGTGCTAGGTCAAGAGCTTTTGTTTTTTCATCGTTTTTCACGGTTGGTGCTCCTAACAGATTATCTCTAGAGGTTAATATTTTTAATGCAGCAATTCGGTATGTTCTAATTATGCGAGGCTAACTATAGCATCGAAATAAAGCTAAGTAAATACATATGTTCTAATAAATGTTCTATTATTTGAGGGCCGTCTGATGATTCGTTACCGACAAATACCAGCTTTTGTTATTTAATGAAAGTACAGTAAATTAAGGGCAGATAGATGTGGCGACTAGGTGCGTCCCCGATTTAGAAAATCGAAAATGAATCTTATTATTGCGAATGGGGTGCTCCAGAACGCACCACCAAGAAGGCCGAAGGTCAATAGCTGTAAAAAGTAGGAAACTTGAGAAGAGCCTGGAATGACTCCCATAAGGGGAATTAGAAATGTTAAATAGCAAACTACAAGGAGACGAAAAAAGATTCCCAAGTTGAAAGAGATAGGCTCATTGTGACTTCTAAACAGTCTAGGATTTATGTAGGTAATGACAAGACTGGATAGGCCAGGAGATGATGAGGCTACAATCAACTCTGGGCCTGTCAATAATTTGTCAGTAGCTAAGAAAAAATATCCGGTGAAAAATAGAAATGCTGTTAGTGTGCCAGCACAGGCCCCTGTGCCCCAAATCTTGATAGTTGTCCCATAAAATCTTGACACCTTTATATTTATGGTTACTTCATTGCTTGCTGAAGAGTAGTTCCAATAGCCCCTGGTCTAGGGACAATTGCTACTCCTGCTGAGGAGAGGGCTTTAATTTTTTCCTCTGCTTTTCCAGCTGAACCTGTGATAATTGCACCTGCATGCCCCATTCTTTTACCTGGAGGTGCGCTTTGCCCGACTATTAGGGACACTATAGGCTTAGTGAAATTGCTTTTTATGTACTCTGCTGCCTCTTGTTCCTTTGTCCCTCCGATTTCTCCAATCATAACTACACTATCTGTATCTGGGTCGTCTTGGAATTTCTCCAATATATCTATGAATGACACACCTGAAACAGGGTCACCTCCTATTCCTACGCAGGTTGACTGCCCAATATTGAGGGTCGTTAATTGGCTCACTGCTTCATATGTCAGGGTACCACTGCGAGATACCACACCCGTCTTTCCACTGATGTGAATGTGGCCGGGCATGATGCCCATTTTAAAATTCTCCCCTGGAGAAATAATGCCTGGACAGTTTGGGCCTACAAGAGTTACATCTTTATCTCTTATATATCTGACAACCTTGATACTGTCTTGAACGGGTATCCCTTCAGTGATACAAGCGATCACTTTTATACCTGCATCTACCGCTTCCACAATGGCATCTGCTGCAAAAGCAGGAGGTACAAATATTAAAGAAGCATCCGCGCCTGTCTTTTTTACGCCCTCTTGTACGGTGTCAAACACCGGCACAGAATCCATGAACTGTTGCCCTCCCTTTCCAGGAGTGACTCCGGCTACGAGATTGGCGCCGTATTCAGCTGATCTTTGTGCGTGGTAACTACCTTCTTTGCCGGTTATTCCTTGAACCATTAACCGGGTATTTTTATTTACAAGAATGCTCATTTAGTTCTCCTGAACTGTAAAGTCCTTAATGACATTTTGGGACATACGAGTTAAATATTACGATAGTTTGGAAATAGCTTCGGCGGCTTCATCTAACGTTTCAACAATAGTGACTTTTAGACTGGAAGAAGCTAGTATCTCCCTTCCTTCTTCTGAGTTCGTTCCAAGCATACGAATAACCATTGGACGTTCCAGTTCAGGGTTTCTCTCGATGGCCATGACGAACCCTCTTGCGGCTATGTCACAGCGTAATATTCCTCCAAATAAATTCACCAATACAGCTTTCACATTAGGATCAGAAAGTACAAGTGTCAGAGCTTTTGCTACTTTCTCCTCATCCGCTCCGCCTCCTATGTCTAGAAAATTTGCTGGTGCTGCTTTAGCTGCACTAGACACGTCCATTGTTGCCATAGCCAAGCCTGCCCCATTTACAATGCATCCTATATTTCCATCCAATTTAACGTAATTTATATCTGATTCTCTGGCCTGAACTTCCAGGGGATCCTCCTGAGAGGGATCCGCCATGTTTTGGATATTCTTATGTCTATAGACAGCATCGTCATCGATATTTATTTTTGCGTCAGCAGCTACCAACTCTCCGTCAGTGGTAATTACTAACGGGTTAATTTCTAAAAGTGAAGCATCAACATCTATGAATACCCTATACAGGCTTTCTAATATGGAAGACGCTATCCTAACTTGCTTTTGAGACAGTCCAAGTGCATATGCAATCTGTCTCCCTTGAAAACCTTGGAGTCCTAACACTGGATCAATAGGAATCTGGATTATTTTTTCAGGATCATTTTCCGCCACTTCTTCAATGTTTACACCTCCCGATTTACTTGCAATCACGACTACCCCTTTTGTCGACCCGTCTATAACCAACCCCAGATAGAGCTCCTCGGCAACTTCAAGACCTTCTTCTATAAGTACGTTTTGAACCGGTACTCCTTCTGGCCCAGTCTGGTGCGTTATTAGATTGGTTCCTAGCATTGAGGCGGCTGCTTCTTCAGCTGCACCCGGAGTATTTACTACTTTTATGCCCCCGGCATTTCCTCTTCCTCCAGCATGGACTTGAGCCTTGACTACTATGGTTCCACCTAGGTCAAACGCTGCTGTAGCTGCTTGACTAGGGGTTCTCGCTACTTTCCCTCGAGGAACAGGTATTCCATACTCTGAGAGGATTTCCTTGGATTGGAATTCATGTAGTTTCATATATTTTTCCTATGGCACTGGGTAGGTTTAACCCTTTGCGACTGCTTTCATAATATGGCGGAGGGTGTGGGATTCGAACCCACGATACCCGATTAGGGTATGCCAGTTTTCAAGACTGGTGCCTTCGTCCGCTCGGCCAACCCTCCCTATTGGTGAAGAATATATTTCTTCTTATAAAGAAGCCCATATATCTTATTGCTAGGTTATATTTTGTGGCAATACGAACGCAGTGACTGTGAGGTATCAGAATACTTATTGTTTTTGGAGTTACATTCTTCTAAACGAATGGCCATGGTACGTCCCTGTAAGGATCAAGTATTGGAATCACTGGGTTATTTATCATAATGTCTAGTCTTCTCTTAAGTGAATCGATCTCCTTAGCGGAGGTTTGAGTCTCTAAATGTGATTTAATCTCGCTAGATGATTCCATACTGTCAGCAAATAGCTTCAGATCCTGAATAAGTTGGCTGGATATTTCTTTGCCGCAATACTCAAGCATAACGGTCCGGAGCTTGAATATGGAATGGAAAGTCAGCCCGTGATCGATTGACCAAATAGTTTCCTGATTGTCTAGTAGACAGTGGCCGGCTTTTCTATCTGCGTTGTTTGTGAGAAGGTCAAAGACTGCTAATTTCTCAAGTTCTTCGGACATCGTGTCACGAAGTTCAAAATAGGTAATTCTGGGGTCACAGTCGATGTACAACTGCATTGATCCTACTCCGTACGGACCCTCCCTTATAGTCGTTAGGGGAACGTTGGGCCAGCCCAGTTCTTGACTGAGTAGGTAAGTTGCAAATTCCCTTTTGTACAAAGTTCCATGTGGGAAGTCATTTAAAGGTTTTTCCCCGTCCCGGGGTTTGTAAATGGCTTGTATACATTTGTCTGGACTTTCCGCTGAAAGCCAAACCAGAAATGTATAGTTAGAGCCCCAAGGCATTGTGTGTCCACCAAGGAATTCTCCAGTTTCCAAGAACAAGTTTGCTTCAGAAGCTTCGGGGTAAATAATGTCAGCGTCAGGAGAAGGAAATTGAGAACGAGGATCTTCTTGCTTACCTGAGCTCAAGTCAATATTCCAAGAATCGTACGTATGTTTGGAACAGGGTCTTTATAGATTCTCAGCTCCTTCTTTACTGTGGCCGTTTGTTCTCTCACAGTAATGTCCGTCCAAATTTTTCGGTCTTCCACACAGATCACAAATGGCTCTGCCAGCGGATACTATTGCTAGCCCGTCACGGGAGAAACTCCGTATCTGGTCTCTTGTTACCCATATCCGAACAGTCGGTTCATCATTTTCGTCTTCTTGCTGAGGATCGTAAGCGTCGACTACAAACATTCCTGAATCAGGATTGTGGCCGAAGGCGAGTCTGTTTGCCTTGAAATCCAGATTAGTTAGAGGCTCAGCTTCAAGATCAGAAGGAGAAATGTCGGTGTCGTTCGAAGTTGGCTTATTTTCGCGATCCATTTGAGTCATCGCCAGGCATAGTTCTGCCAACTGTTCTTTTTCCAACCACACTTTCGCCGCGCTACTCGCGCTTTCAGCGGTGATCCGAAAGGTTCTCATTCCAGGATCGCCGAATGTTTCTGGCTCAAATTTAGTTACTTGGGTAAATTCATTGAGAGGACCGGCCATTCGAACTCCTTCTCATCTAGGATTCATTATTAGCTATAGGGAAATATTAGAGCCTCAGGCACCATGGTCGCAACTAAATGTGTCGATAAGCTTAGGCTGTTACTATGCTATAATTGTCGACCTTGTAAGGGACTCGTGTGCCCTTCAGTTGCTTTACTTGGTTCTTTCATGGCGATGAGTTCCATGAAGAGATATGAAATGTTGAATCGATAGGGAGATTAAGGTTGGCATTTGTAACCCAGCGAGATGGTGAAGATCCAGAAGCTTTACTTAAACGGTTTCAGACCACAATGCAGAGGTCTGGAATTCTTAGAGAATTGCGCAATAGGCGGTTCTTTCGTTCCAAAGGAGAGCAAGAAAGGCTTGATAAGCAGAGAAGCCTAAGGAGACTACGCCGTAGACGTCGTGGAGTACGAACCTAGATTTTGAAGCTCCCAGCAATAATTTAAGTCTTTGATTAGTTGGAAAGTGTGGGAATGGGCGTCGTTTATGTAACATCACAAAACCGCGGAGCCGGTAAGACGATGGTCGCCATGGCGTTGGCTGGCATAGCATCCGGTGATCAGGGTTCGGTTAGTCTTGTGAGAATTGGGGCTGACGGTCACACCGGTAGTGAGGTAGGGATTACATCGGGCCTGGAAAACGTTCGAATAACCACTCTTCATTCCAATGAACTTTCAGAAGTTGCAAAGACAGTTGATGAAGAATCCTCCAATAGCTCGCTAGTGATAGTGGATTCTTCCAGCGATATGTCAATATCAGGCCATGTTGAAATAGCCAAGACAACAGGATCGCAAGTCCTTGTCGTGTCGGATTTTAAGGATAATGATTCAAGTCTGGCTTACGCTCAAAAATTTGAGGGAAATATCTTAGGTATCCTGATAAATTGCTTGACTCTGTATGGCAGAAGGGAAGCGGAAAATAAGATAGTGCCGTCCTTTCAAAAAGCTGGCATTAATGTACTGGGACTCATACCTGAAGATAGGACTCTCCTGAGTTTGACGGTGGGTCAAATTTCAGAACTCTTGGGGGCAAGGTTTTTTACTGGTTCGGAGTATTCTGGCAGATTGGTTGAAAACTTTATGGTAGGTGGATTTGGGATGGATCCAGGCGAATTCCTTTTTTCCACTAAAGACAGAAAAGCCGTTATAGTTAGGGGTGACAGGCCGGATGTTCAGATGTCTGCCCTTCAGACGGACATGCAGTGTTTTATTTTAACCAGAGGTCTGGAGCCGATTGAATACGTTAAGTATGAGTGTGAGGAAGAAGAAGTGGCGGCTGTAATAGTTGATACGAATACAATAGAAACAATGGAAGCAGTTGGTTCACTTCAGCAGCATGCTAGGTTCGATCATTTAGAAAAATTGGACAAGGCAAAGGAATTGCTGACCGACGCTGTCGACGTGAAGATTATCACTGGTTAATATTATAGGTTGATTCGGTCGCTTAGCGGCTAAAGTCCTGCTGCATGGGCTGTATGAAAGGAATCGACCCCTCCAAGGAATATTCCGTTACTCCTGGTAATGGCTGTGGGACTGGCAAATTTGGCAAACCCGGTTTGAGTGAATCCTTCACCTAGTACTCTTATGTTGTGACCTTTTTCCGTCAAGCTTTTTACAATTTCCGGATCCAATTCAACTGGTACATCAGTAGTAGAGGAGCTGCAGTCGACTCTAGGAGCATCGATGGCTTCTTGCGGGCTTAACCCGAAATCTATCATTTTTGAGAGTAACGAGGTAACACAATTAGTAATTCTTCTCCCTCCTGATGCCCCCACGGCAATTTCCACCCCGTCTTTTCCAAGGACTAGGGCAGGAGTCATATTATTTAGTGGGTACTTTCCTGGGGCAATGGAGTTTACTCTTCCTGGGACAGGGTCATACCACATCATTCCGTTGTTCATCACGATTCCAGTTCCTTTCGGAATAATACCTGACCCGAATCCTGACATTATGGTGTTTGTTATTGAAACGGCATTTCCTTCGCTGTCTACAACTGTAAGATGAGTAGTTCCATCATCTGGCTGGGGCTTACTGCTTTCAAGTACGAATTTAGGTTCTCGGCCCTCCTCAATCCAGGGGTTTCCAGGGATGTACTCTGAGGGACAATTAGCTGTTATTTCCCTACTCCGTCGGTCTGTGTAAATATCAGAAACAAGCCCTTGCCAGGGAACGTCAGCAAACTCCGGATCTGCTACATATTCAAACCTATCTGCATAAGCCATTCGAGCGGCGTTAATGTACAGATGCAACGCTTCTACGCTGTTATGTCCCATAGAGGGCAAATCGAATTTGTTGAGCAGCTTCAGAGTCATGGCACTCGTTATTCCAGCACTGGCATAATTTGGAACGCGAATAATTTTGCCTCGATATTGAAATTCAAGACCATTCTTCCAATAGAATGGTTTATATTGATCGAAGTCTTGGCCTGTCAGAATACCTCCATTGAGTTGGATGTCTTTGGTAATATCTTCGGTTAATTCGCCTCGGTAAAATGAGTCTGCTCCATCTCTTGCGATTGAATCCAAAGAATCTGCTAAGTTTGGTTGTTTTAAAATGAAGGGAGCGTCTATTCCACCATAAGGCAGTTGGTTGTCTGGCATGAATGTGTCCCTTAACTCAGTGTAGCGAAGTAACATTTGGGACAAGCTGCCAAATTTATACAGTGTGAACCATTCAGGTGAGAAGCCTTTGCGCGCTATGTTGGCGGCTGGGGCAACTACCTCTGACCAGGGTAAATTCCCAAATCTCTTATGGGCTTCCATTAAGCCTGCGATGCACCCAGGGACCGCAATAGAACGGTAGCCGTGAATGTTCTCATCATTTACGACTCCCGCCCATCCAAAACTACCAACTGATGCCTCCCCCGATAGTGAATACATATCTGGTGAACCTGCAAGTGGACCCTTCATGGGGAAGCCAATAACTCCACCTTCGTCGCCCATTTGAAACACCATGTAGCCACCCCCTCCGATACCACTCGATTCAGGTTCCACTACTCCGACTGCAAGGCAAGACGCAACCCCAGCGTCTACTGCGTTTCCCCCCATCCTGAGTATTTCTAAACCTGCCTCAGTCGCCAATCTATCTTTAGTGGCCACCATTCCATTATGTGAAACAGCCTCCGTTTTGATAAAAGAGGAGTCGCTGTGAGTAGTAACTGAAGTCAATGGGTCCTCCCATATATTTCTCATATTTCGCTGAACTAATACTATAACAAGCGATCTAAAGATCGATGAATCTTAGTTCTAAGAGTCGGCCCCTGCCTCAGATGTAGATATCCTTTGCATTTCTGGCAAGGAATAAGGAGGTGCATAGGCCTTTGAGTTGGGATGAGTTTGTGAGGCGGGTTTTAGCATAAAAGGTTTTTGGATTGTTTTGGTGCTGTAGTTCCACAAGGATCGGAACAACAATAATGATGTGAGTAGAGAGCATATTGCTAACACTGCTCCCATTCTAGTGGCAGTAGGAGCGCCTAGAGTGTCCGCAATGAATCCTGCGACAAGTCCTCCTACCGGTATTAGACCCCATGCCATCATGTAGATTCCGGTTATTCGTCCCCGTAAATTCTCAGGAAGTAAACTTTGTACAGTAGCTCCGGCAACCGAGAAATAGGTCATCATAGTACCGGAGAAAAACATGACTATTAGCAACGCGGTCATATAGTTCATGTTTATGGAAAATAAAAACATCAATAAAGAAAGAATTGCTATCGCTATAAATGCAACAACTCCTGGACGTGAAATTGTCCTTTGAGAGGCTAGTATTAGGGTTCCAATAAGGGAGCCTAATCCAGCTGCGGAGAGTAATAGCCCAAGACCCTTGGGCCCTGTTTTAAATATTTCCGCTGCATACACCGGCATAAGTCCGTTTACAAAAGGAACTATGACTATCACCATAGTAACGCTTAACAACATAAAACCAATAAGAGTTGGCTGTGTTTTTAAAAATCTTAGACCAACTTGAAATTCTGAAAAAATGTATTTCAATTTGAGAGGAGGTCTATTGTCGGTTCTGAGTTTGGGAAGTTTTACTAGCTGGATAGTGAGACCTGCAGAGACCACTAGGCAAGCCTGTAACAACAGTAGTGTCCAGGTTCCTATGGACGAAAGAAGTAAACCACCCAGAGCGGGCATCACTAGTCTCATAATGCTGAAGGCCAAGGAGTTTAACGCGAACGCATTCACTAGTTTCTCTTTTGGGACTATGGATGTGATTAATGACATACGGGCTGGATCGTGAATGGTCCAAGCGATTCCCATCATGAATACAAATGCAAACAAATGCCAAGGGGCTATCTGTCCTGTTGCGATCACTATTGCAAATAGTGTTAGTAATATGGCTTGGTAGCAGTATATGAAAGCTAGTAATTTTCTCTTATCAAAATGGTCTGTGACTACACCACCTAGAGGAGCCCCTAGCAGTATTGGTAGAGCGTCTAGGCACATTATTACACTAGTTAACAAAGGGGATTGGGTGACTTCGTAAGCTAGCCACCCAATTACAACTTGTTGAAGCCAAAATCCACTACTAAATATAACGGTAGCTAGCCACATATATCGATAGTCAATTGAACTAAAGGTGTCGAATGTGTGTAGTCTTACGGGGATTCGGGGTCTGTATGGCTTTGAAACATTACGTATGCTTAAAGTTGGAATTCCTGGAATTGAAAAGTCTGTTTTACGTTGGTACCTTCTATTCAAACAACCTTTGATCTGATTCGCTATTTTAGACAATGTTTAGTTAATTGCATCCTGATTTGTACTATTTCAGTGAATGTTGAATCGATTGAAAATATTTTCTAATAATTAGGAAAGGTTTTTAATTATATATAATTCATGAAATAAAAAACAGGCTTTTCACTTCCTTATTACTAGGTATCAAGTATCGGAGTGAAATTAGTTCTAATAGAGACTGATCTAGGTACTTTATGGACTATTGATCAAATCATCTTGCGATTTGGGAGATGTGAAAAGTCATGTTAGGAATTTATCTTATCTGTGGGATATAAGTGTGCCCAGGGGTATGCTGCTTCAAAAGCAGCTGACACTCTGATTACGGTTTCTTCGTCCGCGAATTTTCCAATTATATGGAGCCCAACGGGTAGACCATCTTTCGTCATACCTGCAGGGATGCTTGCTGCAGGGTATCCAGCCGAATTAATGGGGTAAGTGAAAGGTAAACATTCCCAAGAGCCTTCAGTGTGTTTTCCATCAATCATTGTTGGTGGCTCGCCACAGTCGTAAGGTGGGACAGCCATTGTAGGTGAAAGAAGTACATCGAACTCTTCAAATTGCCTGTTAAGTTCGTTTCTTATCGTCTGAATATTAGCTACCCCCCTACTGAAATCAGCAGCTGTAAAATTACTGGCCAGTCCATATATGTCTCTTGCGTAGTCCGTCATTTCCCCAGATCTGTCAGGCCAATATTGTGCGTTTGAGGCAAGACTGCCAGTGCTGAATAAGGTTAACCATGACATAAAAGGGTCCTCTATCTGGAAATCGGAATTTTCCACGCTGCAACCAAGAGATTCAAAGGATCTGGCCGCCTTTTCACAGATTGAAAGAATTTGAGGATCTACTTTTGCAAATCCGAAATCTGGTGTCCATCCCATTTTTAAGCCTTGGATGCCTACCGAGGAGCCTTTTTCTGACGCTTTGATGAAGTTAGGAACTTTATCAGTTAAGGAAAATATATCGTTGGAATCGTGTCCAGCCATTACTTGGAATAGTAACGCGCAGTCTTTCACTGAACGTGCCATTGGACCAGGTTGCGAGGTGTGACTCGAAATAGGTGGGATTAAATTTGGTCTAGGAACTCTGCCTTGTGTTGGCTTGATTCCGTAGGTTCCAGTAAAGCTGGCAGGTATCCGGATCGAACCACCGCCGTCCGATCCGCTTGCCACAGGACACATGCCCGATGCAATAGCAGCGGCAGAACCCCCACTAGATCCTCCAGCAGTTTTGGAGTTATTCCATGGGTTTCGGCAATGGTCACCCAATAGATTTTTTGTTTCTCCGAGTAACCCGAATTCTGGAGTATTTGTTTTACCCAATATAATGGCGCCGGCAGATTTTATTCTTTTAACTACTACGGAATCAGAATCTGGGATGAAGTCCTTATGTATCAGGGATCCTGACGTAGTTTTTAGATCCTTTGTGAGCTCCAGGTCCTTGATACCGATAGGAATACCTTGCAATAGTCCTGTGTGAACGCCCGAATAAATTTCTTTCTCTGCAACACGAGCACTTTCCATAGCATTGTCAAAAGAGCATTCTAAGAAAGCATTCAACTTGCCGTTTAGCTTTTCTATTCGGTTTATTAATAAGGTTGTGGTTTCTACAGGGGATAGTTTCTTGCCCCAATAAAGCTCTTGAAGTTTAACTACGTTGGTGAATGCAAGTTGATCGTCAGTAGTCATTAATCTTCCTTCTGTGTTATTCACACTTTAAACCACTGATATCTATCTAATAAATAGGCTATGTTGATGATTATATGTAGCCTTGAAAACGATGATGTTAATTATAAGCAATAGATGGCTTTACTTTGAGGTTTAGACTTATTGGTATCCCGGGATCCAATATGTCAGCGTATCTTTTTATCCAGTCGGATCCGTGGGTTTTCCGTAATTCCCAAGCCCACTCCACATCTATGCTACCTATTTTTTCGGCGATAAAAAATATGCTGTGATAAAGATCCAGATTTGGGGATTTTCTAAGAGGTGCGGTACGGAATTTATCTCGTTCTGGAATGCGGTCTTTCCAACGTGTCTCGGTGTGAATAATATCTTTAAGTTTCTTTTTTCTACCCATAACTATTGGGACATCTCCTTGATGTCCCGACTGGTTATAGGGAATTAGCGAGGGGCAATAAAAAAGCCCTCCGGTGTACGGAGAGCCCGTACCCTTTGTCCATATAGGACCTCGTCTTCTTCCCCAGGGGCACCTTGAGAGTTAAGGTTGCCGGACAGGGTCAAAGGACTGGGGCCTCGCCTGCCACTCGGGACGAACTATTTAATTACGCCACCAATATACCACGCCTTGTCCAGTGATGTATTGAATGTTTTTGGAAAAAGTTTTTTCTTAGCTAGCTCTCGAGGCTGCCAATCTGATAGCTCGCTCTGCGAAGACAGTAACGAGATGGGCTCTGTATTCACCCGATGCATGCACATCATCGTTAAAGTCGACTCCTTCTCCGGCTTTTGCAGATGCTTTCTCAATCGCGCCGTCACCAAGATCGGATCCGACCAGTTCAGATATCGATTCACTTGCTTGGTATGCCGCGGGTCCTGCTCCGGTAACGCCAATACTGGCTTCAATGCATTTCCCATTAGTGAGTGTCACTGATGCAGCTACACCTACTACTGCGTAATGCGAGGCTTTATTGCCAAATTTCACGTACGCAGACCCAGTCTCCTCGGACTCTGCTGGGACTAATATCTCACTTATAATCTCGTCTTCTCGTAGTGCAGTAGTGAACAGATCTTGAAAGAATTCATTGGATTCCAGAGTTCGATGTTCATTCGTAGAACTAGTTATAATCTGACCTTTTAGAGCTACGAGAGCGGCTGGGAGATCAGCAGCTGGGTCACTGTGAGCAAGGCTTCCCCCGATAGTCCCTCTATTTCGTACCTGTACATCCGCCACCTGTGCCGCCGCTTCTGAAAGGGCCTTGGGAACTGTTGAAGAATTTGCTATATCAACGTAGTGAGTTGTGCCCCCTATTGCAATACCTTCTTCTCGCTCCTGTATGTATGACATCGATTCTATAGCCCCGATATCTATTATCACTTCTGGCTGCGCAAGCCTTAATTTCATCAGCGGAATAAGGCTGTGCCCGCCCGCCAGTATTTTGGCGTCTGATCCGTGCTTTTTAAGCAGCTCTGCTGCCTCAGCAACAGAAGTGGGTTTGTGGTACTGGAATGGTGCGGGAATCATATGCTGCCTCTCATTGATATGTTTCTATGGCTACCTTTGGTAATGCAGACTGTTAGGACTTCATCTTGTCAGCGGCGTATTGAACAGCCAAAACGATATTGTGGTACCCAGTACATCTACACACGTTGCCAGCAAGTCCGTGCCTAATCTCTTCTTCAGACGGTTCTGGATTGTCGTTCAGCAGGGCTACAGCCGACATCATCATTCCAGGTGTACAGAATCCGCACTGCAGACCGTGTTTCTCCCAAAATCCTTCTTGAATTGGATGAAGGGTGTCTCCGTCTGCCAAACCCTCAACAGTGGTTACTTCAGCTCCATTAGCTTGCACCGCAAGTACTGTGCAGGATTTTGCCGAACTACCGTCGATGATTACTGTGCAGGCTCCACAGCTTGTTGTATCACACCCGATATGCGTTCCAGTCATACTCAAAGTTTCTCGTAAGAACTGAGCAAGCAAGAGACGTGGCTCTACTTCAGCGGAGTGTTGTTTTCCATTCACAGAAATCGTTATTGGAACAGTGACAGATTGGCCCATATCTATTCTCCCTAGCTTGGAGTCCGTTTAGGAGATCCCTGAGAGCAGGAATTGTCTAGAAATCCTCTGCAATTTAGGTATCGCCTAGGGTGATAATTGAAATGTGGCGCGATTATAACAATATCGCTGAAAAAAGTCCCACGCTCGGGAGAAGAACGCTTTATTAGGCACCAAATCTTGTAAATGGTTTGCATGCCAAACCGCTTCTATCTTAGGGGCTATCTTCAGATTAATAATGAATAGGGTTTCATATGTGATAAGATTTTGTAGCTATTTTTTGTGACTGAGATACGAGACGCGATGTGGGGTGGCTTGTTGTCAGAAGGTTACGTTTTAAATTGGATAGCGGTGCTCGTGGTGGCGGCAGTCGGGTTGGTGGCAATTTTATTAATGTTTGTCGCCTCGAGACTTCTTGCTCCACGTCGACCGTCAGAAGCTAAGGACTCACCATACGAGTGCGGTATACCCGCTGCACCCTACCATTGGTCGCAAATACAGATTAGGTATTATGTTTTTGCGATTATTTTTATTATTTTTGACGTCGAAGCGGTTTTTCTTTTCCCCTGGGCTCTAATTTTTGTGGAGTCTGTGCCCATAGTCTTTTATGAGATGTTGGTATTTATTGCCGTGCTGTTCTTTGGGGTGATTTACGGTTGGCGTAAAGGAGTGCTGCAGTGGCGGTAAACGAAGAGGACAATACCGTCTCGTCAGATAGCTCATCCGCTGATAATAGACCCAATCAAATTTTTGGGGAGATTGGTGAGGGATATAAGTCTGATTTGGGTAATAATGTGCCCGACAGTGTGTTTAACAGGGTTTTACCTAATGCTGTAACAGCTAAGTCTGATGAATTATTCTCTCTGGCTCGTAAATCCTCTCTGTGGACCCTATCTTTCGGGTTGGCATGTTGCGCGATAGAGATGATTAGTACTCATATGTCTCATCATGATCTTGATCGATTTGGAGTTGTGACTTGGCCTTCTCCTCGTCAAGCTGATGTCATGATTGTGGCGGGAACTGTAGTAAAAAAAATGGCGGATCCCATAAAGTTACTTTATGAACAAATGCCTGATCCTAAATGGGTTATTGCTATGGGTAGCTGTGCAACAAATGGGGGCCCCTATTACAAGTCCTATTCTGTGGTAATGGGTGTTGACCATTTAATTCCCGTTGA
>VFFS01000065.1 GCA_009392815.1 SAR202 cluster bacterium | reverse complement strand
AGTAACTTCCATAGAAGGCTATGCCCTGTATATCGCATTCCTTCCATCTAACCCGCAGGGTATGGATAAACTTGTAATCGGATTTCGCCAATTTAAACCTCTTTTATACTGATAGATTTTTCCGTGCGTCGCTAAGTAATTTTTAGAATGGTATCAAAGAGGTTCCGAGACTGATATCAGACATTAAAGCCACCCCAAATAATATGCTCGCGGTACCTGCCAGCCCTGACACAATTTTATTGAGCCTATCGTGGGAGCCACTCAAGGCGAAGGGCACACTTAATAATATTGTTACTATGGCCATAGAAAGTACTGTGCCGACTCCGAATAGTAACAAGTAGGCTATTCCGACCATAAAAGAATCTATTGTCGGTAGCAAAGCCAGCATAACCGCGGCGCTTCCAGCAAGTCCATGGATGAGCCCTATGACAAAAGACTTCATTCTAAAGAATGGCTTTCCAGGGTTGAACATTCCGTGCCTTTCTTGCACAGGAGGGGTTTCCTCGGCCGGATGGGTGCCATGTATGTGTAAATGATCGTCACCATCGTGGTCGTGTTGGTGGACATGCAAACGTCCTTTTTTTAAAGACCAATAGACTTGTAGTCCTAGGAAAACTAGCATCACTCCTACACCAAATTCGAAATAGTGAGCTATACCTTCATAGGACTCCATGACCACTTCTTTGAAGGCGAGAATTATTATTCCCAAGATTAGGAGAGGTACTGTATGTCCTAGTCCCCAGGACGCTCCTATCCATATAGCCCTGAAAGCGTTTTTGAACTCATTTACTATGGTTGCAACGGCAACTACATGATCTGCGTCAGTCGCGTGTTTCAAACCCAAAAGAAAACCTAAAATTATGGCAGCCAAAGCTCCAGAACCTAAGTCCATATATATAACTATTCCTTTCCTTATACTATTTCAAACAGGTTGCGCAGACGCCGTGGATGGTGAAGTGATCCGTATCCAGAGTAAAGTCATAATCTTTCATGAGGGATTGAGCGAGAGATTCTAGGTAAGTGTCATCTATCTGAACAATCTCCGAACAATTCCGACATATAAGATGATGGTGCCTATCTTGATCGAGCCACTCATACTGGGATTCTCCTCCGTCTATTCGCGTCTCAGAAACGAGGCGTAAGTCACGAAGGGTGGTCAAATTTCTGTATACGGTTGAGACGTCAATTGTAGGATATGATTCGCGAACTGTGTTCTCTATCTGAGAGACAGTTATATGCCCTTTAGCATGTCGAATAGCCGATAAAATGAACAGGCGTTGCGGTGTCATTCTGTGACCTGTATTTTTGACTATAGCAGTGGTGGCAACTTCGCAGCTCATAGACGCTCCTGCAATTTTTTGCAAAAGCCATGTTATTGCGATAATAGTGGGCTGTCAAACATATCCATTTACAGGATTGATTCAATGGGTATACCTCAAATTATCTTTCCCTAATATGAGTCTCCCTGATACATTGATGAATATGAGTGAACCTGTGCGCAAAAGAAGTAAGATGCGTGACATGACTAGAGGGAGTATTCCTCGCAATCTCTGGCATCTGTCATGGCCGCAGATGGCTGAGAGCTTCTTCAGTGTAGCGGACCAGTTGGCAGATCTTTTTTGGGCTGGTCGTGTCGGCTATAAAGCAATTGCCGGGCTTGGAGTTTCCCAAACATACATAATGATGTTGATGACTGCTCGCATGGGTCTCGATGCGAGCATGAGGGCTATGATTTCCAGGGCTATAGGAGCTGGTGAGACCTCATATGCCAATCATGTGTTGGTCCAGTCAATAGTTCTTACTCTTGCGTGGAGCTTGGTTATAGGAATACCTGGGATCATTTTCACTGACTTTTTATTGGGGATAGTGGGAGTTAGTGAAGAGGTAATTCTTATTACTTCCGGGTACATGAAATGGCAGTTTATTGCGATGTCTATCATGTCTTTTCAGAGACTCACAGGAGGGGCATTACAGGCGGCTGGAGACAGTATTACTCCCCTGAAGGCGGCAACTGTAAGTAGGGTAATACACCTTGTTAGCACTCCATTTTTGATTTTTGGATGGTTTGTGCTCCCTCAGATGGATCTTGCTGGTGCAGGCCTGGCAAATGTCATCGCACAGGCTCTAGGGCTTTCGATCAACTTGTACGTGCTTTTTAGGGGTACATCGAGATTAAAGTTAACTTTTGTAGGATACAGAATCGATTTTTCCCTCATGTGGAGATTGATAAGAGTAGGTGTTCCGGCAGCCCTGACTGGGATGCAACGATCATCTTCTCAGCTGATTCTTCTTATCGTTGTTGCATCATTCGGAGATGGTCCTGCTGCCGCTTTTGCACTATCCCGGAGAGCAGAAAACGTTGTGAATCATACCAGTCGAGGGCTCGGTAGAGCAGGAGGGGCGCTTGCCGGTCAAAATCTGGGGGCAGGCCACATTGAGCGTGCAAAAAGCACATTGTCCTGGGCCATAGTTTATTCCGCAGTACTTAGTGCTTTCGCTATGGTTATTTTCTTTGTGTTTCCCAACCAAATTGCCGAGTTTTTTAGCGACTCTCCAGAATTTGTTGATAATACGGCAGCATGGATTTGGATATTAGCTTTTGCAACATTTCCGATGAGCTCAGTTCAAGTTTTCACACAGGGTATTGCTAATACAGGTGCGACTATGGCGCCTATGATAATCACAGTGTCCACAATGTGGCTACTAGAAGTTCCAATTGCAATTATTTTGGCTCAGAAAACGTCACTGGGCTCTTTAGGAGTGCCTTGGGGTGTAGTTATAGGTAACAGCGTGAGGGCAATCGCATTTTTTGTCTACTTTGCTCGCGGAACCTGGCTTAAACCAGGGATGATGTAATAGATTATTCTCCATTAATCATAAAGTCGCTAATTCTCTCACCGATCATCATAGTGGTTACATTGGTATTAGCCCTTATGCAATCCGGCATGACTGAAGCATCGGCTACTCGGAGATTTTCCAAACCGTGCACCTTACCGTGCTGATCAACAACTGTCATTTCATCTGTCGATGGACCCATTTTGCATGTCCCAGATATGTGATGTCCTGTAGTCGCTTCTTTCATCATCCATTCATCCAAGCTGTCATCCGAATCAAATGCGGATGAGTATGGCTCTACAACTTCTTCTAATAATTCTTCAAATTTAGGGTGCTTTGCCAAATCCAGACATTTATATATGCCTTCTCTCATTCTCTCCCTGTCAAATGGATGGTCAAAATAGTTGTAATTCAGAAAAGGTTGAACGGTTGGGTCTGAAGATTGCAGTGTTAGTTTGCCTGCACTTTTCGCCAGATAAACGGAGAGTGTCATACGGACCCCAAAACCATCCATCCGTGAACCTCCTCGGTCTACCCGGTCGGTTGCAAATGACTGCATGATAATTATCATATCGTTTCTTAGGTCAGACCCTGATGCCGTGTATCTAAGAACGTACTGATTTCGGGGAGCTAATCCGTCGAGTTCTACATGTGCTTTGGTTTTAAAGCTTACTGGCACGATGGGATGGTCTCTCAGATTCTCTCCCACCCCGGGTAATTCGTGTACTACCTCTATACCGTGTTCCTTCAAATGATCTGACGGTCCCACACCAGAAACCATAAGTATTTGTGGCGATGCGATAGCTCCTCCACTGAGTACGATTTCTTGGCCTTCTACCGTAAATATCTCACCGGCGCTTTCCACCTCCAACCCGTAGGCCTTTTTTCCTTCGAATAGAATTTTGCGGACGTTGCAATTAGCCCTTATTGTTAGATTCAACCTATGGCGTGACATTGATAGATAGCCAAGGTTGGTGCTCCAACGTATCCCATTTGGATTATTCAGAGGAGTAGGGCTTATACCCTCAGAGTCTGGGTGATTGAGATCTGGACTTTCTAGGTGACCGGAATCCAGAGCGGCTTCCCTAAAAGCGGACTGGGCGGGGTGCATATCTGTTGGTTTAAATCGACGGACAATTATCGGTCCGGTGGTCCCGTGGAAGTCATCGGAAAAGTCTGTATCTGTTTCCAAATTTCTGAAAAATGGGAGAAGTTTTTCGTAACTCCATTTGTCATTTCCCCATCCTGCCCAGGTGTCATAATCTTCGGGGACACCTCTCAGAAACATTTGCCCATTTATCGCACTGGATCCTCCAGTGACTTTGCCGCGGGGTACCATCATAGGCTCTGCGATAGGTGTCGGTTGTCCAAGAAACTGCCAGTTGTGATCACTCACCATTACATCGGTTCCCGTTGCATATCCGTATCTGACTTCATCGGGCAGCTTTTCTATTTCATCATAGTCAGGTCCTGCTTCAATTAGCAGTACCGATTTGGATGGGTCTTCAGATATTCGCGTTGCAACAATTGAGCCGGCTGACCCTGATCCGACAACGATGACGTCATATTTCATTATCTACTCTCCCCCTGTTGCAACCTTGGGAAACTATGTGTTTACCACTTTGATCCTTTTAAGTGCTGACTGTACCTGAGATATGGCATTTTGTCAGT
>VFFS01000064.1 GCA_009392815.1 SAR202 cluster bacterium | reverse complement strand
AACCCAGCGAGTTCCTACATAGTTGCTCGCTTCGGCGTTTATCAACCGTTCCAGTGGTCTTTGTTAGCTTCTTTGGGGGTGCTAGCAGGATACGCTTTATCCTCAAGTTTTACTCTCTTGGTGTTAGCCCGTTTGGCCTGGGGAGCTTGCTGGTCCACTCTCAGGTTAGTGTCACAATGGATAGCTTCCGACCAAAGCAATGAGACAAATGTCGGGTTCAATCTTGCAAGCAATGCTTCACTAATAAGAATTGGATCTATAGGTGGGGCAATATTTGGAGGGATTCTTTCTGATTACCTAGGTTACAAAGTGACTTTCGGAATTTTTGGGATATTAACTATTTTGTCTTGGTTAGTGTGGAGGAATGCCTCTTCTTATCGTACGAAATCCATCGTAGAACAGACAAAGGAGGAACGCCATAATTTTCTCCGTTTGTTGAAAAACTTGGACATCCTCCTTATAGGTGTTAGCGGTTTGGCGGTAGGTATAGTGATCTCTGGACTCATGTCGGCGAGCTTGGGACACTTTGTCCGTTCTAACTTTGGAACAGATTTTAGTTTATTGATTATTCCATTTACTGTAACCGCCTATACGGGATTAATGCTTGGTTTTAGAAGCTTTGCTGAAGTATTTGTGGGCCCGTTTGGAGGATATATATCTGACCGGTACGGGAGATTGAAGGTACTGGTTATATCGGTCGCACTGTCATCGTTGGGTTTACTTTTGGTAGGTGTTACTGAAGATATTTTGTTTACCACAATTATGCTTCTTCTCATTTTTGGGGCAGGGGTATTACTTACTGTGCAATTACTTCCGTTGGTTAGCGTAGTTGCGGAGCAAAATTCTAGGTCAGGAGTTTTTTCTGTTTACAATACTTTTCAGGATTTTGGTTCTGCTTTAGGACCATTAATAGGCCTGTCACTGGTTTCCGCCAAGTATTTGAGTTTGTTATATCAGTCCAGCTCTGTGTTGTTGGTAATTCTTGTGCTTTTGCTGGTTTTTCAATTTAAGCGCCGTTAGGGCGAAGGGTATGTCACATCACTTTCTACGTCTTTTTGAGTGATTATTTTTATTCGACGTGAAACATATCAGTTGTCTTATTTGTACAATTAGGAAAACGTATCGAACTTTCTTTATAAAGGATTTATGTATGTATGGCACGATATTTAATATGCAGGTAAAAAGTGGTCATGAACAGGCCTTTTTGGACCTATTGGAAGATCAGGATCCACCCGAGGGTATGTTGGGATGGTTCCTAATGAAAGCGAGTTCTGATGACGGCCAAATGATTGGTGTGGCTGTTTTTGAAAGTAAAGAAGCTCATATCGCAAATGCGAACCGTCCTGAGCAGCATGAATCATTTGTCAAAATGATGGAGCATTTGGTTTCAGAGCCAGAATGGAACGACGGTGAATACATAATAGGGGAGATGTTTTAAGGAGGGAATAGAGCTGTTTTTCCTTAGTTATACATAGTCGGTGCCGCGCCTTGAAAGAGGAGACTTAATTATGGACAAAGTTTTTTTCACATTAGAAGAGGCTCAAGGCTGTGTAAATTGGTTGAAAGAGCAGTTTGAAGCTATTCAATCCTTGCGAAATAAAATCTATGAGCTAGACCAAAAAATACAAACCTTAGAAAGTGGTGTCAGCCTAAACGGTGGTGGTTCCATTAGTGGACAGATATCGAGTTACAGTAGTGAGAAAGATTCATTTATTGAATTAGCCGAAGAGAAAATCGACTCGATCCAACGTAAAGGCATATTAGTAAAAAGTATTGAGCATGCGTTAGTGGATTTTCCATCAATCTTGGATAGTAGAGAGATTTATTTATGCTGGCATGGGGGAGAAGATAAAATTCTCTATTGGCATGAGATTGACGTAGGTTTCAGTGGTAGGCAGGCATTATAAAATCTATTTCATAATGGAGTCTTAGCGTCAGATAATTAAAATGGAAATTAATTGCGAGGACATATTATTGACCTCGTTGATTAGGGAGATATAACTATCCTGCGGTAAATCCCCCGTCGATTGTCAGCATGTGTCCAACGACGAAAGAAGCCTTGTCAGAGCATAACCATATGACAGCATCCGCTATTTCTTCTGGTTGTCCAGGTCTGCCGATCGGTTGAAAATTGTTTGCCTCAGCTTTCCATTCTGGATTGCTGGTCCAGATGCGATCCATTAAAGGTGTTGCTATTAATCCGGGGCATACCGCGTTAATTCTAATGCCCTGTTTGGCATAGGCTATTGCATTCGCCTTGGTGAGGCCTGCAACTGCATGTTTGCTTGCAACATATATTGGCTGCTGGGGTATTCCATTTAAACCAGCGATTGACGAACTATTTACAATTGTCCCTGACCCTTGAATCAACATTTGATCTATTTCATACTTCATGCAAAGCCAAACACTTTTCAGATTAGTATCTATGATTGATTGAAATGTAGACTCCTCGAAGCGTCTGGTAGGGTCGGTTAGTTCCTTTTCTAACCCCGCGTTGTTGAAGGCACAATCTAGACTCCCGTACATATCTATGGTTTGGAGAATCAGTTCTTTCACTTCATCTGGTTTCGTAACATCTGCTTTAACAAAGGCACATTCCCCTCCAATTTCACGGATCATCCCAACTGTTTCAGCACCTCCATCTTCATCAATGTCAGAGACAATGGTCTTTGCACCTTCTTTCGCGAATGCAAAGGCCGTAGATCTCCCTATTCCGGAAGAGGCTCCCGTAACGAGAGCGGTTTTTCCATCTAAACTTTTAACCATGCCCTTCTCCTAAAGAATACTGAGATGCAGATTTTACTGGGGTGAAATTTAAATATGTCGCTTTATGTTTGGCATTATAGACCGCTTAAGAGTAGTAATTACTTCATAAGATAGTTTCTCTTGGGGTAGTCTTATAGGGTTGGGGGGAGACCTAATTGGGGCTGTTAGCTATGTTGAATATGAGCTGATTCTTGATTTAAAAAATATCTGTGATTTTTTCAGGGGTCAGCTTAAATACGACGACATTTTCCTTGTCGTCGGGGTATTGGTGAGCGAAGTTTTTACCCTCTTTGGGACCGTAATATCGCGTTGCCATCTCTAAAACAAAATCGTGGAGTGGAATTCTTATTTCCTCGACTTTTCCCTGCAGCATTGTCGATCTGTATGGGATCTCTCTTTTGTCAACGCAGAGTGAGGCATATGGAAATTGAGTGAGGTTCCGCCACTTCGTGGTTTTTGTCCCTGTAAACATTGCGGCATATTCTCCATTCCATTTGTACCATATAGGTGTGGAATGTGGGCGGCCTGAAGTGTCTATGGTGCTGATAACAGCAACCTGAGTGCAATTCAGGAAATCATGGGTTAGCTTTGTAATTTGCGTCATCAGTTTCTAGATCAGTCAGACCTTTCTATTTAGGGCTTCATTCGGAGTGAAAATGGGGCATTACTTCCTTAGCAAAGAGGCGAAGTTGATCCAGGAAGATGTCTCGGGGCATACCTTCAGGCCAGTGGAGTATTACGTGTTCCAATCCAGGGTACTTTCCTTCAATTTCTTTGAGATGTCGCACGAAATCTTCGGCTGGGCCACATATCCATGCTTTTTGTGCCACGCCATCTTCTATCCTAGGAGTTCGAGCTGGAGCGCCTGGGGTCCCCCATACACGCCCTTCTTCGTCGGCGTATCGAACAAATCCAAAAGGGGAAAACCATTTGTACCTTTCATCATGGAAGGGACGTAAATTATCGATCGCCTCTTGCTGTGTATCAGCTATATAAAATCCGAGACCAAGTGCGAGATTTTCCCCTAGAGGACCTTCCCGATCATTCCTGGCGCAGGCATTTTGGAATTTGTGAAATATATCGTCCACGAGTTGATCCCCTGTTAGTGCAACTACACCGTTAAAACCCTTACTAGCAGTGAATTCGATACTGCTTCCGCTTACTATGGGCTGCCATGTTTCAACTGGTATATTTTGAGGTCTCGGAACCAGAGTAATATCCTTTAGGTCGTAGCCTCTATACGGGACCTCAGCAGGAATGGTGTAGTGATTTCCTTTATGACTGAAAGTTTCTTGGTTGAATGCTTTGAATATAATCTCTATTTGCTCTTCGAAGAGCTCTCGATTGGCATCATTATCAATAACCGGGGACCCAAATGTTTCAACTTCTCTTGAATGGTACCCACGGCCTACTCCAAAAATCATTCTGCCGCCGGTCAATATGTCTGCCGTAGCATAATCCTCAGCCAGGCGGAGTGGGTGCCACATTGGTACTATGTTGAACCCGCAACCAAATTTCAGTTTTTTAGTCTGAGCCGCTAAATGGGTACTTAACAATATTATGTTTGGGATACATTCATATCCTTCTCTCTGAAAATGGTGCTCAGCCATCCAAAGGGAGTAGAAGTTGAGTTCATCCATGAGAACCGCGGCCTGTGTGGCTGTTTCAAAAGATTCGACCAACCTGTCATTTGAATACTTTCTGTTATTAGCTGGGGAACCTGATAGTCCCACATTCTCCAACTCTATGTTTCCGACATAAAGGACCGAAAAGTTTTTAATCATGAGGAATCACCTTGAGACGCGGATTTGGTTTCCTGAACTCTATAACTTAATAGCTTTTTAAGTAAAGTAATCAGTAGTGAATTTCGAGAGGTATTGGATCAGATATACTGGTTGGGTTGTAACTGGTACGGATCACTTCATAAATCTATGCGAGAAAGGTCATATTTCGTGAAAACTAGAACTATTACTGGGACACCTTCTGAGATACTTGTTGAGCAACTGGTCGCATCTGGAGTCAAGTATGTTTTTTACAACTCGGGCTCAAGAGAGGCTCTTTTTTTTGACGCCCTTCATTCGAATCCAAACATTCACGGGATTTTAGCTTTGCATGAGGGTAATGTGACCTCCATGGCAGGGGGCTATACCCAAGTTCATAATCAGCCTGCAGTAATGGTAGTTCATTTAGGTGCAGGTCTTGCCCAAGCCATGGGCCAATTCATTAATGTCGCCTATGGAGGGCTTCCGGTAGTCGTCATCACTTTTGCTGGTGACACAGGGAGTTGGGTCGACAGAATCAACTTGGATTTTGACCATTCATTTGCTCCAACTTCGGTTGCCAGACCTGTGGTAAAGGCCAGCTGGACCGTTATTGACCCCGAAGGTTTGCCCGCTGCGGTTGAAAGGGCCCTGCAAGTAGCTCAAACTCCTCCATACGGTCCAGTCCATTTAGCGGTGTATGACAGTATGTTAAGTGATAAGCAAGTTACGGTAGACATTCTTGATGATCCCGTATCGCCGTTAAGTGCGGGAAATGCGTCTGATACCGACTTGGATACGATTCTAGGTTATTTGGACAGCTCTGAAAGACCCATGATATATGCAGGGGACGGTGTTTGGAGAAATAGTGGAGAAGAATTAGCTGGTGAACTTGCAATCCACTTTGGTGCAGCTGTATGCGGTACCAATGTTGACTACAGAGGGATATCTATAAAACATCCACAACACCTTGGTGAGTTTGATGGGGCTTGGCCAGAATATGATCCCGATTTGATTTTCTGTCTTGGAGTCAAACATCAAGGGACTGGTTATGCTTCTGATCATGCTCCTTTTAGGCGTTTAAGGGAGCAGGGGGGAAACATAATAGCTTTGGGCTCTTCTCAGCCGTATATTACAAATTATCCGGGATTAGATTTGGCAGTCCTAGGAGATGAGAAAGATGCCTTGCGGAGATTATTGGAGAAAGCTACGAGTAATTTTCCAATATCTGGCTATATTACCAAACGGACAACCGCTATCACTGCTAGCAAAAAACGTAGAGAAAGATCTAGAAATGCGATGATGCCGGAGCCTGTTGAAAGCCTTGTAAGACCTGGTCTATTGATTGATATTCTTGATAAAGAGTTAGAGGCAATGGGTGGTGGAATCGTGACCAATGAAAATTCCACTGCATCTCAGGAGGCCATTCCTTCAGGCGACCCACCTTTTCTAAACACATACATACGGCAAGCTGGTGGCTCCGAGGGATGGGGAGTTGGGGCTGCGATGGGGGCCAAATTAGCCTCAGGGAATGTGCCTGTCGTGGGATTTGTGGGTGATGGTTCACTCTATTATGCGGAGTCAGGTTTATGGACAGCAGTACATCACAACATTCCTGTGCTATTTGTCATCACTAACAATGTTGCATATGGAATAGTCGCAGGCTTTTTTGATAAGGCAGGTGGGCAAATGAGTGATACAGGGAAGTTCGCCGGAGTATCACTTGAGGGAATAGAGCCGGTGAAGATTGCTAACGCTTTTGGAATGGATGGAGAGACGGTTCAAGAGGAGTCAGACCTAGAGGACTCTTTAAGAAGGGGACTAGAGATAGTCAACACAGAGGGACGGCCATACTTGATAGACGTTAGGCTTCCGTCCGGGTTACCAGAAGGTGGTGTTCCAGCAGAGCAATACCGTATGAGGTAATTAAATTCACAAGTATTATTACCTCAAAGTCTGAGTTTCAGCGCACGACTTGGCAAATAGGGGCTGCAAATGCTTAAAATACTTAATCCTCCTTTAGACACTATCCTCGTAAATAACTTAGATACTCTCTGGCGTTCGGCTTTTGGAAAAGATTTTGTAACGGATGTGCCTAGATCTCTGTTAACTGAGAATGCCCCATTACCCCATACCGTCGACGTGTATACAAAAGTGATTGAGAAGAGATTTGTTTCAGGGGCAGTCGCTATTGCTGGAGGCTCTTTTCCTAAATTAGGCGGGTTGGGAGAAGTCTCGACGGTGCCAGAATTCAGGGGATCAGGCTTTGCAACAGAGATTTGTCGTGAAGTTTTGCATAACTTTTTTGACTCATCAGGAAAGGCGCTTTATCTGGGGACCACAAATCCTTCTGCTGCGAGGATATATTCGAAACTTGGCTGGAAATATATTCCAAAGACTAAACTTATGGTTAACGTTGGTAAAGACGATTCTTATAGGGAATTTATAGAGGAGTATTTCTTAACAGTCCCGCCATATAAATATAGGCGTGGCGAGATGTCAGCAAGAATTCCGATGATTCCGTTGGCGATTGTTCATTCTGACTGGGATTTATTGGATACAAATATTGGCCTACTTTCAACTCTCCAGGAGGAGCAGGAGTCCTGTCTGGGACTTTATAGGCGATATGACAAGATCAGAATAGACGGCCTTGGTGAGTTTTTTACTCTGGCCGATGGGGACGGGAGACTAATTGGTATTTCTACAGCTGTGAAAAAAGAAGAGGGATATTGTTTGCTTGACGGTTTCACGCATCCACTTCACAAATACTCTTTTATAGAACTACTTAAGACGGCGCTAGATTGGGGTGAGGCTGAAGGTCTGAGTAGTTTTAAGATGGAAATTGCTGATACGGATCAGGAGAAAGCCGAACTAGCGGCTGGTTTAGGGTTTAAGCTGACGGATGAGAGATCTGTATTTGAAGGAAGATACATTTCTTGTAACACCCATTTGTTTACCCTTAATTAAGTAATATCTGTCGCTCATTCACTTGCCTTATCGCATGAATTCTTTTCGATTGGAAAACCGACTATACTTCCCCATTCAGTCCAAGAGCCATCGTAGACTTTGACATTGCTAATATCCAATATGTGGGTTAGGGCGAACCACATAATTGTGGCCCTGTGGCTCAGTCTACAGTAAGTTACGACATCATTGGATAGCGAGTCTGTTATGCCGAGTGGTCCAACTTTTTCAATGAGCTTTTCGGCTGAAATAAATGTGTCGTCTTCGTTCAAAATATCACGGAAGAAAAGGTGCTTGGAGCCTGGAATCCGACCCACTCGTTCTGCGCCATGATCAAAACCTCCAGGAGGGCTCACCCTCTCCCCCATGTATTCTTCCGGTGAACGCGCATCAATCAAAACACGTTTAGAATCTGTGAGACCTTTGAGGACTTCGTCTCGTCCTATTCTTGCGATTAAATTAGCCCGGTTTATAATGGGGGTTGTTGTTTCATAGCGAGGTATTTCCCTCGACAGAGAACGGCCTTCAGCAATCCATTTGGTCCTGCCCCCGTCCAGTATTGCAATGTTATTAAATCCAGCCATGGCCAACACCCAAAGCCCGTAAGTGCCGTATTGGATTGGATCACCATAAATGACTATTTTCGATCTTTCAGTGGTGCCTATTTCCGCTAGAGACCTGGATATTTCTGTCGGAGATGCAAATTCCCGATTTGTCGTGTGCCAGAGTTGCTTTTTCCAGAACCAGAAAACCGCGTTTGGTATATGACCCTTGGAATATGTTTGACCTTCTGGATCTCTGGAGATTTCTATGACCCTTAGATCTGGATCATCGATATTTTCAGCAAGCCATGTGGTTGTAACTAATTTGTCTGATTTAATATGCATAACTGTGTCAAGATTTCCGTTGAGACTTGTTGGTTGATACATTTATCAAGTTTGATATTACAATTTTCTCATTGCTACATAGAAAAATGCTAGTTAATGACCCTGAGATCGATTAAGAAATGGCCAGTTGTTTAAGGATGGGTTTAAAGAAATTTTCAATTTTAAGGTGAACAACTGGATCGTTGCTGTTGCGATCTGCTCGGGAATGTTTATATCGGTCCTAGATAACTCTTCCATCCATATCGCTCTACCCAAGATTGCTCTTCAATTTAACGCCCAGATACCTGAAGTACAGTGGTTGGCGATCGGATATGGGTTGGTGTCAGGGGCATTAATACTACCTATGGGTCGTTTGTCGGACCTCGTCGGCAGGAAACGAATTTACCTGACGGGATTTTTGATCTCGGGACTTACTGCAATAATGACGAGTATCGCTCCCAGCCTAACTCTAGCTATCCTATTTCGAGGTTTACAAGGTGTTGGAGGCGCAATGATTCAAGCCAACGCCATGGCTATATTGATTAGTTCATTTCCCGCATCGCGACGTGGATTAATAATAGGGATATTCATGACGACAGTTGGTGTCGCCAGTGTAATCGGTCCTGTATTTGGGGGTTTAATAGTCCAGTATTTTAGTTGGCGGTGGCTGTTGTTTATTCCTTCTCCACTTGGATTAACGGCATTTGTAGTAGGTTACTTGATTCTTCCTCATATGAAACCAGGTTCTTCCGATGGGTTGGGAGCCTCTAAATTTGATTGGATAGGTTCTTTCTATTTTGCGGTAGCCCTGTGTTCACTTATGCTGGCGATAACAAATGGGCACCGTCTGGGCTGGTTATCCGAAATCATAATCGGTCTGGTTATAGGCTTCCTGGTTTTCGCATTATTATTTGTCCTGCGCCAGGCCCGAACTGATTCTCCCTTGATTGCGTTAGAGCTGTTGTCCAGGAGATATTTTTCATTTGGATCACTAGCCAGTTTATTTACATTTATGACCGGCACTTCCGTATTTTTTATCATGCCCTTTTATCTTCAAGGGGTCCTTGAGTATAGGCCTGCGGAGGCAGGTCTAATGATCACGCCAATGGCAGGACTGTTCGCTTTATCCGGACCGATAGCAGGATATTTATCTGATCAAGTAGGTTGGAGGAAAGTAGAATTGATCGGACTTATTGCTACGGTCGTTTCACTGCTCGGACTTTCGATAATTAATTCCGACTCCTCTTCCTTATTACTATTGATTCTCCTCGGCTTAATAGGCTTTGGAATGGGCTTTTTCTATTCCCCAAATTCCGCCTCCGTTTTAAGTGTGGTCGAAAGGGAAAGATATGGTGTTGGTACGGCTTTTCTCCAATTAACCAGAAATTCTGCGTCAATAATTGGGATTTCTATAACCACCGCTCTAATAACGATTGTGATGGGCTCAATGGGTTATGA
>VFFS01000063.1 GCA_009392815.1 SAR202 cluster bacterium | reverse complement strand
GTTAAAAAATATGTGTTAGTCTGCTGACGGGTCCTCCATGGGTTGTTTTTCTTCATCTTCTGCTTCAATTTCAGTGACTGTTATTAGATTTCCGTGTTCATCTTCAAATTCGGGTGGTGGTGGGCTGTCAGGGATTGAATCCAAGGCCATTAAATTTTCAAGGTCAGCTAATCCGAGTTTTTCCTTTCCTTCGGGAGTGTTATCGTATCGTGCAGGAATGAGCCGCCCGATAATGACATTCTCTTTTAGACCAGTCAAATGATCTTTTTTCCCCGAAACGGCGGATTCTGTAAGAACTCTGGTAGTTTCTTGGAATGAGGCGGCTGCTAGGAAACTGTCCATATGCAGCGAGGCTCTGGTTATCCCAAGTAGTATTGGAATAGCGGTGGCAGGGTCTCCACCTTCGGCCATAGTTTCCGAATTTTTCTGTTCAAATTCCTTTCGATCCATCGGATCGCCAGGTAGTAGGTCGGTGTCTCCGGGTTCGTGAATCTGAACTCTTCGAAGCATTTGTCTTATGATTGCCTCTATGTGTTTGTCATGGATTGGGACACCTTGAGATCTATAAACTTTCTGGACCTCTTCAATTAGGTAAGATTGAACAGCTTCACGTCCCTGTATTTCCAGTATTTGCTGTGGATTCTTAGGACCAGAAGTTATGGCTTGTCCTGCCTCAACCTCATCTCCATCAGAAATCTCAATGTTGGAGGCCGCAGGAATGGAATATTCTCTTTGTTCCTCATCCGTCCATGTTATGGTTATTGTTCCTTTTTCGATGCTCACAACACCTGAGTTTCGCGCTTGAATGTCTTCTAAATCGTCACCTTCACCACTAGATGCGATAGAGGTCCCAATAATTACAGTATCTCCGTTCTCTACTTTAGGAGTGTATCCAGTTATTGTATATTCATCCACGAGCTCTTCCGAGTTCATGATCCGGACAGTTCTACCTTCTGGTCCCTCTATAAGTTCCGCCTGACCGGAAATCTCGGAAAGCACTGCAGCTCCTTTAGGAGAGCGAGCCTCAAACAGCTCTTCAACTCTTGGCAAACCACTGGTTATGTCAGAGCCCGCAACGCCTCCTGTGTGAAAGGTTCTCATTGTTAATTGAGTCCCTGGTTCTCCAATGCTTTGGGCTGCAATAATACCTACAGCATCGCCTATCATAATCGGTTGAAGATTTGCCAAGGAAAGCCCGTAACATAATCTGCACAGGCCTCTTTCTGCAACACAGGTTAGGGGTGATCTAACCTCAGCACTCTGCACACCTGCATTCTTAAGCAGTTCAATCTCTTCATCCCCAATGATTGAGTTTCTTTCTATCAAAATCTCGCCTGTTTCAGGATGTGGAACAGGTGAAGAAAGATATCTGAATTTTATTCTATCGAAGAAAAGATCCTTTAATGCTTCGTCCTGATATTCTGAAATCAGAAGACCTTGGTCAGCCTCACAATCTTCTTCCATAACGATAACTTCTTGGGCTACGTCTATAAGGCGTCTGGTAAGGTAGCCGCTGTCGGCGGTTCGTAAGGCAGTGTCAGCCAAACCCTTTCGCGCCCCGTGTGTGGATATGAAATACTCTAGTACCGTCAATCCTTCCCTGAAATTCGACTTTATTGGCCTGTCGATAATTCTTCCTCTCGGGTTTGACATCAATCCACGCATACCTGCCATTTGCTTGATCTGTGCTATATTTCCCTTAGCTCCAGAGTTAGCCATCATGTAAATCCCACCATAATTAGGCAGATCCTCAGCAATAACTTGAGTTAATTCGTCGTTTGCATCTGTCCATATTCTGACGGTGGCATTATATTTCTCATCATCTGTTATTAGACCGTCCATGTATTGATCATCGAGTTGGGAAACAGATTTCTCTGCCTTGGCTACAATTTCGGTCTTTTTGGTTGAAACTCGTACGTCGTTAATCGCAATTGACACACCCGATTTCGACGAATTCTTGAACCCTAAATTCTTTATATTATCTAGCACTACGGCTGCTTCTTCGTTTCCTAATATTCTGAAGCACTGGCTTGTGAGTTCCCTTAATCTATTTCGTTCAACTTCATCGTTTTCGTACGGTATTTCAGATGGCAAAACGTCATTGAATAATATTCTTCCAACTGTAGTTTCAATCCACTCCCCTTCATTATCTCTAACATGGATGGGAGCGCGAAGTGCAATAGCATCTACTTCATGAGCCAAAGTTGCATCTTCAAAGTTGCTAAAGCGTTGGCCTGATCCTTTGGCGTTTTGGTCAAGCGATGTCATGTAATAGCACCCGAGCACCATGTCGAGCGATGGAGTGACAATAGGTTCGCCAGAACTCGGTGCGAGCATGTTGAATGTACTAAGCATTAGCTTTCGGGCTTCAAGCACAGATATTCGTGAAAGGGGTACGTGCACCGCCATTTGATCTCCGTCAAAGTCAGCATTGAAAGCTGTACATACAAGCGGATGGACTCTTATAGCGCTTCCCTCTATGAGTACAGGCTCGAAGGCTTGAATTCCAAGTCTATGCAATGTCGGGGCCCTGTTTAGTAATACCGGCCGATCTTTCACGACCTCTCCCAGTATTTCCCAAACCTCTGAACGGTTTCGTTCTGCTAGTCTCTTAGCACTTCGTATATTGTGGGCATACCCTTTTAGAACCAATTTGTGCATAACAAATGGCTTGAATAGTTCGAGTGCCATTTTTCTAGGCAATCCGCATTGATGAAGCTTGAGTTCTGGGCCAGCTATAATCACTGATCTGCCACTGTAATCAACTCTTTTCCCTAAGAGATTCTGACGAAACCTACCTTGTTTACCACGTAGAAGGTCAGAAAGCGATTTAAGTTTATGGTTATGACTACCAGCTACAGCCCGTCCACGTCTGCCGTTATCAATAAGTGCGTCTACGGACTCTTGCAGCATCCTTTTCTCGTTACGAACTATAATCTCTGGCGCTTGTAGTTCTACAAGTCTTCGTAATCGATTATTTCGGTTGATAACTCTTCTATAGAGGTCGTTCAGATCACTCGTGGCGAATCTTCCACCGTCTAGTTGGACCATGGGTCGCAAGTCTGGAGGTAGCACAGGCAGTCTTGTCATGATCATCCATTCGGGCTTGTTAGAGCTTTTCCGAAATGATTCTGCCACTCTAAGACGTTTTATTGCCTTTTTACGTTTCTGGCCGGATGTGGACTGCATTTCCTCTTGAAGTTGATCACGAAGATTATCCAAGTCGATATGTTCACTCTCAAGAACTTTCAAAACTGACTCAGCTCCCATGCCAGCCGCAAAAATTCCCGGGAAATTGTCTCTGTGTGTTCTGTACTGTGATTCAGTTAGCAATTGAGTTACGCGGAGATTTTCAAGATCTCCAATCATTGAGTCCAAGTTATCCAATTTGGGTTGATATTCCTCATTGATGGGCTCTTGCGCTTCAGATATTCTGGCTGATAGACCTTCCCTAAGGCTTGTGATCTTTGATTGAGCTTCTTTATGCTCTTCATTTGGTTCGGAGTCGTCTTCCTCCTGTGGGAGGCTAGTCAGAGAGGATTCGATTTCTTCTATTTGCGTATCTAGCTCTTGCTGGATAGTGATAGAAATTTCGTCGAGTTTTTCATCACTTTCTTTTGTTAAGGCATCTAAGTCTGAATGCAAAATTTCCAGGTGCTGCTTTTTAAGCGATTCGTCTACTTCGGTAACGAGATATTGGGCAAAGTATAAGACTCTGTCGAGGTTTCTCGGGGAGAGATCAAGTAGTAGTCCGAGTCGGCTGGGGGTTCCTTTTGAAAACCATATGTGGGCAACTGGAGCGGCTAGGTCTATATGGCCCATTCTTTCACGTCTTACCTTGGACCGTGCGACCTCCACACCACATCTGTCGCAAGTAACTCCCCTAAACCTAATTTTTTTGTATTTACCACAGAAGCATTCCCAGTCTTTGGTAGGTCCAAAAATACGTTCACAGAATAGTCCTTCTTTTTCCGGTCTGAGGGTTCTGTAATTTATAGTTTCAGGCTTAGTAACTTCGCCCCATGACCATCTAGATATGGTTTCAGGAGATGCTAGTGAAATTGTAATTGCATCGAAATCGTTAGCGACCTGTGCCATTTGTTATTCTCCGTTCAAATAAATATCTGAGGACCCAATTTTCAAAGCTGAAGTTTGGCTAGCTATCCCCACCCGTTAGTGGTTGCTCATCTTCTGCCGTGCTAGTTTCGGAAGATTCGGAAAGTTCATCAGGAGTAGAGTCGCTATCGGTTGGGATAGATGAGGTTGATACACGCCCTTCTTCCTCAATGGAGCCGGATGACTCTTCTTCTTGATTATTCGTTACTCCTTCCAGCAATGCCAACGGATCTTCAACCTCGCTCACCTGGCCGAAAAATATGTCTTGATCTGACAGATCTAGGTCTTCACTGGCATCGTTTTCAAGCTCTACAGATAGTCCTAGGCTTTGAAGCTCTTTCATAAGTACGTGGAATGATTGAGGAATACCGGGTTGGGCAACATCTTCCCCTTTTACAATAGCTTCATAGGTTTTTACTCTGCCAATCTCATCGTCAGACTTGATGGTTAGCATCTCCCGTAAATTATGTGCAGCACTGTAGGCTTCTAATGCCCAAACTTCCATCTCGCCAAATCTTTGGCCACCCATCTGTGCTTTTCCACCGAGGGGTTGCTGAGTAATAAGTGAATATGGGCCTGTTGCTCTAGCATGAATCTTATCTTCAACTAAATGTATTAGTTTGAGCATGTATATATATCCGACTGTTATAGGTTGGTCGAATGATTCACCAGTTCTACCATCGTACAGAATAGATTTACCCAATATTGGTGCTGCCAGTTGATAGTCCCTACTCAATTCGAGGGCTAATGCCATCATTTCGTCAACGTCCAAGTCCGATGAATCTCGGTTTGCGACTTCACTCAGCCATATTCTTAGACATGCAGTACGAGCTACATCGGGGATTTTATTAACAAAAATGTCATCAAATTCAAATCCACGTTCTTGCAAATAATCACTTATTGCGTCTAGGTCCACATTCTCAACTTTGTTTTCTAAAGCACTTGTGGCCGGAACGGCCCCTGATTGTTCAATAATCCAGGCTTTAGCAAGTTCGTCCTCGATTGCTGTGTCCTCTGCACCATCGAAGACTGGAGTCTCAGCACTAAAACCAAGCCTATTGGCAGCCCAGCCAAGATGTGTCTCAAGTACTTGTCCAAGATTCATGCGTGAAGGTACCCCGATGGGGTTAAGAATTATATCTATAGGAGTCCCGTCAGGGAGGAATGGCATATCTTCTTCTGGCAGTATCTTAGCTACCACTCCTTTATTGCCATGGCGGCCGGCCATTTTGTCACCCTCGGTGATTTTTCGCGTTTGTGCGATCCAAACACGCACCAATTTGTTTACGCCTGGAGGCAAGTCGTCACCGTTTTCTCTTTCGAGAATCCTGACATCGATTATCTTGCCACCTTGACCATGAGGTACGTATAAGGATGAGTCCTTTACATCACGTGCTTTCTCCCCAAATATGGCTCTTAATAATTTCTCCTCCGCACTAAGTTCGGTTTCACCTTTTGGTGTGATTTTTCCAACCAATATGTCCCTATTACTTACTTCTGCTCCAATGCGTATAATGCCGTCCTCATCAAGGTTGCGAAGGCTTTCCTCTCCAATGTTTGGTATATCTCTGGTTATTTCTTCTGGACCCAGCTTAGTGTCGCGGGCCTCAATCTCGTGTTTCTCAACGTGGATGGAAGTAAACTTGTCTTCCTTGATAAGCCTGTTACTTATGATTATGGCGTCTTCAAAGTTATAACCTTCCCACGTCATGAACGCTGCGAGAACGTTTTGCCCAAGAGCGAGTTTCCCAGCGTCAGTGGAAGACCCATCCGCTAATACGTCTCCCTTCTTTACAGCTGTGAATTTATCGACTATAGGGCGCTGATTAATGCAGGTGCCCTGATTGCTTCTGTGGAATTTTATAAGCTTATGATCATGTGTTTCATCTTTATCATCAGTTATTTCTATGTTTGTACCAGTGACACTGGTAACCATGCCATCTGATTTAGCTAACACAACTTGACCACTGTCTCTAGCGACCCTTTCCTCCATTCCTGTGCCTACCAAGGGGAACTCAGGTTTCAATAGCGGGACAGCCTGCCTCTGCATGTTTGACCCCATTAGAGCCCTGTTAGCGTCGTCATGTTCAAGGAAAGGAATTAGAGAAGTGGATACACTGACTAATTGGAGTGGTGAAACATCCATGTAAGCCACGTCCCCTGTTGACTCCATACTTACATCCTCGCCATTTCTCGTTTCTACCCTGTCTTCAATAAACTGACCAGCGTCGTTAATGGCGGAGTTAGCTTGCGCGATGAAGTAGTTTTCTTCCTCGTCAGCTGTGAGATGTACTATGTCCTTAATGGACTTGGACACGAAAGGTTTTACTTTAATACGCTTAACCTGCGACTGACTAGAAATCCTACCGGCGGTTCTAATTGTGATTTCGGTCCCTGACCTTACGATCGTTCTTCCGTCATCAGCTTTTAGATCTTCGATTGGGGTGTGCCCTATGAGAGATTCGGGAGTGCCATTATTAACTTCATTCAATACTTTCCTGTACGGGGTTTCTATGAAACCAAAAGCATTAGTCTTGGCATATGTTGCTAAGGAAACTAATAGCCCAATGTTCGGGCCCTCCGGGGTCTCAATTGGGCAGATACGACCGTAGTGGGAATGGTGAACGTCTCTTACGTCAAACCCTGCACGCTCTCTAGAAAGTCCCCCAGGCCCCAAGGCCGACAACCTTCTTTTGTGAGTGAGTTCCGCCAGAGGATTAGCCTGATCCATGAACTGGGAAAGTTGAGAGCCCCCAAAAAATTCTCTTACAGCTGCTACAACAGGTCTAACATTTATTAGAGCCGCTGGGGTGGTACTTGCTGGGTCGGCTTGGATCGTCATTCTTTCCTTAATGACCCTTTCCATCCTCAGTAGACCAACTCTTACCTGGTTTTGAATCAGTTCGCCTACGGCACGGACTCGCCTATTTCCTAAGTGGTCAATATCGTTTGCCCGTCGTTCTTCGTTGTTGATCTGTATAAGACGCCTAAGGAGATTAATGATGTCCTCTTTATCCAGAATGCGATCATCAGGTTCTCCGTCTCTGTCAGCATTTTCCGGACCTTTCAGTACGCTATCTAATTTATATCTGCCTACTTTACCGAGATCATATCTTCGAGAGTCAAAAAACAATGTGTTTATGAGGTTGCGAGCGTTTTCAGCATTGGGTGGTTCGCCTGGCCGTAGCCTTCTGTAGAACTCAATCAATGCTTCTTCAGTGTCTCTCACAGAAGTATCTTTACTAATGGTTGTCTTCATGAATTGATGGTCGAGGTTGGTATCTACATCCTCAAATAATTCGAGAATCTCTTCATCCGTCTCGTAACCCAAAGCCCTTAAAAGGGTTGTCACGGGTGTTTTTCTTTTCCTATCTACTTTTACGTATATCACGTCGCGATTACTTGTCTCGAATTCCATCCAGGCCCCACGGTAGGGAATTAATTTTGCCGCTGCGAGCGGCCTGCCTGATCCTGGATCCCTGTCTTCGCTGAAGTAAACCCCTGGAGATCGGACCAATTGGCTAACTACGACCCTCTCTGCCCCGTTGATGATGAACGTACCAGCGGACGTCATCATAGGTATATTTCCAACATATAGTCTTTGCTCTTTGACTTCACCTTGACCAGGTCCAGCCGCATTTATTTGAAGTTCAACGGTCACATACATGGACGCGTCGAAGGTTTTTTCTTGGGATCTACAGTCTTCTTCACTAAAATTTGGCGCTTCGAAGTCATGATCAACAAATTTGAGCGAGAAACGCGAATTTTGTCCTTGGTTATCTTCTATAGGAGATATTTCTTCGAATAAATCGGTGAGACCTTTTTTTGTAAACCAGTCAAATGATTCTTTCTGAACATCGATCAGATCAGGTACGTCGAGAACCTTATTGATTTTAGAAAAAGACTTGGTTCCTGGAAATATTTCAGCGTTGTTTCTTGTAAGAGAAGATGTCATCAGACCTCACACTCCTTTATGAAGTGGTTATGGGGGTTTTTACGCGTTAATAGCCTTCATTAATTGAACGGTGGACTTGAAAATTTGAATGATGGACTTGAAATAAAAAATACGCCCGAAGGCGCAGCTGCTGCGAGATAATAAAATATGGGCGGGAGGCGCATTTCGACCACACTAGGGATTCTATAGTGGAAGCATAAATTAGTCAACATTTCCACTGGGCCCAAGGTTAGTAGTCCAGCCATGTGCGAACTCACCTTTCGGCTCCACATATCGAATGAGCCCCGATTCCTTTGAAAAGACGATAACTTAGTTATGGCTGATATACGGGTCGCCATGCTTTTGCAGAATTGCTTTGTTTTGGATGTGAGAATAATTACCGTAGGATCCGCCTGGTTGTGGCATAGGTACACATTAATTACTTGGTTGAATAGTACTTATTTCTGATATACATTACGCTCAGGCGCCACGAGAGCGGCGTATTATTTTTAGCTTATGGTGCGGCTCTAGGCGACGGACTGCTCGAATTTGTCTGAGTCCAGTCGATGGCAGTTATTTTAGGGTACGTCAGTATAGGAACAATTTGGTCACTCAAGAGAGGTGAATTCCATGACAACTGCGGCATTTGGTTCGGCGTTAAAAAGAAAGGAAGATCCACGTCTAATAACAGGTCAAGGGACTTATGTTGAGGATGTTAGTTTGACTGGCATGCTTCACATAGTGCTGGTTCGTAGCCCATTAGCTCATGCATTGATTAAGTCCATAGACAGTTCTGAAGCTTCAAAATCTCCTGGTGTTGTCGCTATATTCACAGGTGAAGATCTTAAAGAAGAGCTCGGCTCATTGCCCTGTGGGTGGGTGGTACCGGATACAAAAGAAGTTCCTCATCCCCCATTGGCTGTTGATCGTGTCAGATATGTTGGCGACGCAGTTGTAGCTGTTGTAGCCGAATCGACCGCCCAAGCGTCGGATGCGGCCTCTTTGGTAGACGTGGAATATGAGGAATTAGATACCGTCATAGAAATGGACGATGCTTTGGCAGATGGTGCTGTTCAGCTTCATGAAGATGCCCCCAACAACACTGCATTTGAGTGGGAGGTTGACGCGGGGAGCATTTCGGATGCCAGGTCCTCTTCTGATGTCGCGGTAACACAGCGGTTTGTAAATCAGCGATTAATTCCTACTGCGATGGAAAATCGTGGCGTTGTGGTTGACTACAATTCTGGAACCGATCAGATAACCATGTGGACATCAACCCAAATTCCACATCTTATAAGAGTTTTGTTGGCCCTCGTTACCGGCCACCCCGAACACTTGATTAGGGTGATAGCCCCGGATGTTGGGGGAGCATTTGGCAGTAAGCTGTATCTTTACGCGGAAGAGGTTATAGCGCCAATTATTGCTAAAAATCTGAAGAGGCCTGTCAAATGGGTTGAGTCTCGCTCAGAGGGCTATTTGGCTACTACACATGGTCGTGATCATATTACTGATATTGAGATCATTGGTAATCGAGACGGGACCATAACGGGTTTAGATGTCAGAACACTGGCTAACATGGGGGCATATTTATCTACATTTGCTCCTTTAATTCCGACGTGGCTATATGGGCTTATGCTCTCGGGACCCTACAAAATACCGAATATTTACTGCAAAGTGATTGCTCCATTCACCAATACCACTCCGGTTGATGCCTATAGGGGAGCGGGTAGGCCTGAAGCTACATATGCTGTTGAAAGAGCTGTTGACCTTTTTGCACAGGAAATAGGTATGGACCCTGCTGAGGTAAGAAAGATAAATTTTATTCCCCCATTTGAGGATGGGTATGAGGTAGCAACTACCGTTAGCTACGACAGCGGAAATTACATAGCCTCTTTTGAGAGAGCTCTTGAGATGGTCGGCTACACGGATTTCAGAAAGGAACAACAGGAGGCTAGAGACAAGGGGAAACTCCTTGGAATAGGTCTATCTGCCTACGTAGAAATTTGCGGAGCTGCTCCTTCGGCAGTAGCGGGGACATTAGGGGCTAGGGCTGGATTATGGGAAAGTGCGAATGTAAGGATACACATGACCGGTAAAGTTTCTGTTTTTACAGGCGCTTCCTCACATGGCCAAGGTCATGAGACTGCCTTTGCCCAGTTAGTTTCGTCGGAACTGGGAATTCCTGTCGAGGATATAGACGTAATTCACGGTGATACGTCACAGATCCAAATGGGAACGGGATCCTTTGGTAGTCGGAGCGCTGCTGTGGGCGGTGGAGCCATCCACATGAGCACCCAGAAAATAAAAGAAAAAGCTAAAAAACTTGCTGCCCATATTCTAGAGGCTTCAGAGGAAGACATTGAATTTGAGGATGGGAAATTGTTTGTGAGAGGAGCGCCGTCCGAAGGTAAAACCATTCAGGAAATTGCCTTGGCGTCTTATTATTACACTGAGGATATACCTGAGGGTATGGAGCCAGGGATGGAGGCGATGAGCTTTTTTGATCCAAAGAATTTCACATGGCCTGGGGGGACCCACATAGCGGTAGTAGAAATTGAAGAGGCCACAGGAGAAGTCACTTTACTTAGGTATATAGCGGTTGATGATGTAGGAAATGTAATAAATCCGTTAATTGTTGACGGAATGGTCCATGGAGGGGCGGCACAGGGTGTTGGCCAAGCTCTTCAAGAGGAGGCGATTTATGATGGGACTGGACAGCTCCTTACTGGGAGTATGATGGATTACGCTGTGCCCAGAGCCACTGACTTACCTATGTATGAACTTGATCGCACTGTTACTCCTACCCCTGTAAATCCAATGGGGGTGAAGGGGGCTGGTGAAACAGCTACCATTGCTGGTTCTCCAGCCGTGATAAACGCCGTAGTAGATGCGCTTAGTCCTTATGGTGTGAAACATATTGATATGCCTGCGAAGGCCGAGAAAGTTTGGAGGATTATCCGAGACTCTAAAGTGTAAAGTGTAGAGACGTGCACTAAGGAATCTTATTGAGCACCGTCTATCCTGCTTTCGGCTGTCCGCTGACTGTAGGGAAGACGGTGTTTTGAGGAATCATATTATGGCTATCGGATACGACAACTTAGACCTAGTGACTGATCTGGTTGAGAATTTGAATAGCCTTGACTATGTAGCGGACCCGGCGATAGCTACTTCGCTCCATTTGGCTCAAATGCTTGGGAGGCCTTTACTAATAGAAGGTAGAGCTGGCGTTGGTAAAACTCAGATCGCCGCTACTATGTCCCAATTACTTGATACTGAACTGATAAGACTTCAATGTTATGAGGGTTTGGATGTAAATGCCGCTCTGTACGAATGGAATTATCCGAAGCAGCTATTGTGGATTCGTATGAATGAGAGCGGAAACTTGTCCACATCTGAGATGGAGACAGAGATTTTCGGGAGACAATTTTTGCTTGAGAGGCCCCTTTTATCAGCTTTGACAAAAGAAAAGTCACCTGTGTTGCTTATTGATGAGGTGGATCGGGCTGATGAAGAATTTGAGGCTTTTTTGTTGGAGATACTCTCCGAGTTTCAAGTCACAATACCAGAATTAGGCACTATTTCTGCGGTGAATAAACCTCTTGTGATACTTACTTCCAATCGGACGCGAGACTTATCAGATGCCTTGAGGAGAAGGTGTCTCTACTTATGGGTGGATTATCCCGAACTACAAAAGGAACTACAAATAGTTCGAAAAAAAGTTGAAGGGATATCAGAGCAACTTGCTCGGCAGGTATGTGAATTTGTACAGACAACTCGTTCAGAGGGACTTGGTAGAAACCCGGGAGTCTCCGAGACGTTAGATTGGGCCACTGCGATGGTTGCTTTACATATGGATGAGTTGGAGCCTGAAGTCGTACTTCAAACGATGGGTGCCTTGATCAAAGATGCAGACGATCTCAACACTTTTAAAAAAACGACCATCGAAAGAATTATCCAATCGATTGCCTAGGCCTGCTACATGGCTGCTGATGCCTCACACTATCCTGAAGACTACAGGGCAATCATTCATGCAGACTTTGACGCTTTCTACGCTTCAGTTGAACAGAGAGATTATCCGGAATTAATTGGTAAACCTGTTGTCGTGGGTGGTAAGTCGGAGAATAGAGGGGTAGTTGCATCTGCTTCGTATGAAGCAAGAGCATTTGGAATAAGTTCTGCCATTCCGATGAGTAGAGCTTATAGGCTCTGCCCTCAACTTGTTCGAAAACCTCCTAGATTCGAAGTTTATCGATCTGTTTCCAATAAAGTTATGGATATATTCCGGAGCATAACTCCACTGGTCGAACCCCTTTCTTTAGATGAGGCATACCTAGATGTTACGAGACTTGAAACTAGTGAAATAACTCCGCCTTTGATAGCTCAGGAACTAAAGAAGAAGGTCTGGGCTGAGCTATCTTTGACTATTTCTGTCGGAGTGGGTACTTCAAAATGCGTAGCCAAAATTGCTTCTGACATGAACAAACCTGATGGTATTACGGTGGTGAGACCTGGGACAGAAAGAGAATTTCTGTTCCCATTACCAGTTCAATCTATTTGGGGTATAGGACCCAAAACAACGGAGCGCTTGAACTCCTTCGGAATCAATACGATTGAACAATTATCAAAAAGAGATATATCTTGGTTTGAGTCTAATTTTGGTTCAAATTCCCTTTCTGTTAGAAATATGTGTTTTGGAGAGGACCCTCGGCCCGTCGTTACCCACCGGGAGAGAAAATCATTTAGTTCAGAAACTACATTGGTCGATGACTCCGATGATCCGGAAATATTACGAGAGATTGTGATCCGACTTAGTAATGATGTTGGCCAATCTTTATCATCACGAGGAATTTCCGGAAAGACCGTCAAGTTAAAGTTAAGGTCTTCAGACTTTATTACGTCTACGAGGCAACGTTCGGTTCTAGAACCTATTCAACTTTCTTCAGAAATAGCAGATGTTGCGGTTGACCTACTCAATCACGAGCTATACAAGAAAAATAGCTATAGGCTAGTAGGTGTGGGAGTATCAGGATTTGGCTCACTCGAAAATTCTCAGGATGCTATGCAACTAAGATTTAAAGGATTTTAACCAGATTTAGTTCAGACCATCTATTTGTACGGGTTTGATTTTTCCAGCGGCACTGAAGTCAAATACCTTGGAGTAAAAGTATAGTTCGGCTTCTAATGTACGCTGTATGTTTTCCGATATTCTAAATCCGTGCTGTTCTCCTGCAAATGGAATGTATGCGACAGGTATTCCTTTTGCCTTGAGAGAGTCAACCATCATCTCGGCTTGATTTGGGAGTACTATTTTGTCTTCTAAACCTTGGAACAGAATTACTGGGCATGAGAGTTTTCCTGTATGAAATATTGGTGATCTGTCTTGGTAAATATTTTTACTTTTTGGATAGGGACCAACCATGGAATCCATATATCGTGATTCAAATTTATGAGTATCTTTGGCTAGGGCCTCCAGATCACTCACTCCATAGTAGCTAGCGCCCGCTTTAAAAACGTCTCTGAATGTCAGGGCGGCTAAAGTAGTGTATCCCCCAGCGCTTCCACCTCTTATAGCCATTTTTTCCTTATCTATATCACCTCTTTTTGCTAAAAATAAAGCTCCATTGACGCAGTCATCAATATCCACAATGCCCCATTTCCCGTTAAGGCGTCTCCTATAGGCTGTTCCATATCCAGTGCTTCCCCCATAGTTCACATCTAGGACGCCAAACCCTCTGCTGGTCCAAAACTGGATCGAAAGGTCCAATGTAGTGGTCGTAGCTCCTGTCGGTCCACCATGACTGAGTACGAGAAGAGGTGGCAATTCGTCTAGTTTTGTTTGATTGTATTCAGGATTGTGTGGAGGATAGAAAAAACCATGAGAGGTCAGACCTTCAGAGGTTGGAAATGATATCGATTCTGGAATAGAGAAATGAACATCCTCAACTTTGGGCTGAATTGAGCTCCTTAGCTCAGTTAATTTTTTATCGTTGTATTGGTAAATTGAAAATGTCTTTATTGGGGATCCTGCCCCTAAAATAGTTATTCCGTTTTTTGCTTTTAATCCTGACCTATTGAACTCAGTGAAATTTGTAGGAATTTCTCGGAGCTTTGAAGTAGTTACATCTAATTCGCCAAGATTCCATTCGCCGTTTTTATTGTAAGCACAAATTATGAGATCTTTTGATATGAACGCATAGTATTGAGAGCCAAGTCCCCACTGCGCCTGTGTAAATTCGGCCTGTATAGGAGTCAGATTATTGGATTGGGTGAACTTATTGTCTTCATACCGATGTATGTTCCACCATCCTGAGAGGTCTGATACAAAATATAACAACCCGTCGGGTGACCATCTAGGATGGCATATAGATTCTCCCGGGGCTCCTTTCAACTTCCGCTGATTCTCAAAGTCTCCACTTTCTGAGATATCAGCCAACCACAGTTCGGTTGAATCCCAGGGCATATTGGGATGGTTCCACTGTATCCATGCAATTAATGAACCATCAGGGCTAATCGAGGGAGATGCATAAAAATCGGCACCTTCTACGGCAATGGTGCCGTCGGTCTCATCACACATATCGAGTGATACTAAGGTGTTAATGGCTTCACCCGCTTGGGTATGATCCTCTCTGACGTAGATAATTCTATTTCTTAACTCGTCTACAGAGCCATCGGCGAATCTGACGTCCGAGTTTCCCCGACTGATAGCTGTTGGATTACCACCATTTACATTTACTTTGTATACACGCTGATCTGAGTAATTAGAGAAGAATATAGTCTCGTTATCGACTAGATATGATCCACCTCCGTACTCATGTACAGTGGTCCTTGAACTGAATCCACCTGGAATAACGTCGCTTATCAAACCATCTGAAGTCTTCCGTACCACTACATATCTACCACCTTCCGATGGTCGCGTTTCCAACCAGTAGATATCTGTTCCATCGATCTCCATATCTCCGAGTCCCACAGATTCAGACACAATCATTTCTGTTGATATAGGAGATTTCCAGGAGCCGTAGGGGCTTATTTTTTTTTCTGGCATTTTATTTTTTACACATTTTCGTCATTATTGAACTTTGCGTTGCTTTGACGAGCCTGCTCTTCTGATGCCCTTCGTGATCCTCCTAGATCAGCTCCGGGAAGTGGAATTATCCCAATAACTTCTTTTTCTTCCATCAGATTGATCTTTTCTTTTGAATATCCAAGAATTTCCTCCAGTATGTAATTGTTATGTTGTCCCAGGGTTGGTGACGGATTGTGTATTGCGATTCCGTGGGTACTTTCAAAACGTAATACTGGACCAGACATTGGAAATATCCCTGCTTCAGGATGCTCGACTATTTGGAAAAATTCCCGATCATTTAGATGAGGGTCGGCGTAAGTATCGGGTCCGCAGTTAAGGACCGCTCCGGCAGGGATTCCTTTATTTTGCAGTTTGTACATAACGGTGTATTTATCTCTCGCCACGGTCCATGCAGTGATAATGGCATCTAGATCATCGTGGTTCTTCAGTCTATTTGCCACTGTAGAGAATCTAGGATCTTTCTTGAGGCTTTTGCCTATAACCTCACAAAAGGAAAACCATTGGTCGTCGTTCGTAACACTTATAGCTATCCAATTGTCTTCCCCCTCACATTTGTATGCCCCCTGTGGCGCATAGGCCGGGTGTCGATTTCCCCTTCTCTCTCTTGGAGCTCCAGAGATCTGATATTCCACGAACATTTCACCCATGTGAGTCATAAATGACTCTGCTTGAGACATATCTATAAATTGCCCCTCTCCAGTCAATTCTCTGTGAACCAATGCTGTAGACAAAGCAAGAGTTGCATTCACAGCAGCAGCGGCATCTGGGTGGTGAACGAGGGAGTTATTTGTATGGTCCATATCAGGATATCCTCTCAGATAAGAATGTCCTGTTATTGCGTCTATAGCCATTCCCATGCTTCTGTAATCCTTGTAGGGTCCGGTATTCCCGTAGCCTGGCATGAGCATATATATGATGTCGGGATTTATTTTTTTGACTTCTTCATAGCCTAAATTGAACCCTTCCATAACAGTCCTAGCGTAATTACAAAAAACTATGTCACTCACTTTTACAAGGTCCTTAAAAGCTTCCGCTCCCAGATTAGTTTTTAAGTCAAGGGTGAGCCCCTTTTTGTTACGGTTCGTGGAATTAAAGTTTGCCTGTCTGTCCCAGGGACGTTCTCCGGGATCTCTTTCCGGGTACATCCCATCTGGTGGAGGGTTAATAGGACCCCTTGCTATTCTTTGGATTGATTCGATCTTTATTACTTCTGCTCCCATATCACTCAACAAGCAACCGCAGTATGGCCCGGCCCAAATTTCAGAGAGTTCGAGTGCTCTTATGCCTGATAATGGGAGATCATCGGTTGGGTATAAATTCATACTATTTCCCTTTCTCTCAGGGACGTTAATTGATTGTCGTCCAGCCCCACCATTTTCTTTAAAACTTGGTCAGTGTGTTCTCCCAGCAGTGGAGCAGGCTTGAGCGGCTTTTCATCCACAGCTGACAATCTAAAAGGGTCTCCAGTGAGCTTTATTGGCCCCTGTTGGGGATGGTCTACCAGAGTGAAATAATTTCTTTCCAGAAATTGCTTATTTTGCATCACCTCGTCGCTTCTTAATATCGGTGACCCTGGGACACCTGCTTCTTGGACAGCTTCAAATATTTCCTGTCTAGTTCGATCGTTCAACCAACTTTGAAATATTGCCTCGAGTTCTAGTCTGTTGGAAGTTCTTTTGTCAGCGTCGTCAAATAGAGGGTTACTTAAAAGATCCTCGCGGCCGATCATTCTTGCTATATTAGGCCACATCCGTGCTCCAAGTGGTAGAAAGCTCATGTAGCCATCTTTACACTGAAAAGTTCCAACCGCGTATGGTTCCCTTGTCCCAGAGGAGGAAAGTCTAGGTTGTTCCCTGAGATCAAGCTCCCCGGAATATATGAAAGGAGCTCTGCGGCCTATCTGATGGGGATGTCCTGCCATGCATTCTTGGATTGATATGTCTAGCCAGTCCCCTTTTCCTTTTCTCAAAAGTCTGAGTAGTGCTGATACTGTAGCAGCAGCAGCTAAATTGCCAGAATAGTACTGAGCAACTTCCGCTCCGTATCGTATAGGGTATCTATCGGGTAGCCCTTCTCGATGCATGGCTCCAGACATGGCAAAAACCGTTAATTCTGTATAGTCGAATTCTTTGTGGGGTCCGGTCTGTCCGTATGGGGTCACGGATGTCATTATTAAGCCAGGATTGGTGCGGGATATGGATTTATAAGGAAATCCCCAAGACTCCATTTCTCCAGGCTGGAAAGTCTCGATTAATATGTTCGATTTTTGGATCAATATATCGAGAATATCCCGTCCTTCGGGGGAATTTAGGTCTAGGGTGACACTTTTCTTACCTGCATTAATATGATGAAACAGGGGACTGTCTCCCGAACCAGATGAATTTGGGTCACTGCTCCATTTGCGTGTTAAATCTCCTGTGACAGGCTCGACCTTTATCACTTCACAACCGTAAAGCCCTAATGTTTTGGCACAAAATGATCCTGATAATCTATTCGATAAATCAAGGACGATGAATTGATCTAAGGCTTTGTATGGCAAAAGTTGAACGACTCCTGTCAGTAGGGATGAGCGCTATGAGTATATTTTTGTTTTTGCCAACATTGTCTCGGGGCACCGGAGGAGTGTCAATTGAGAACTAGGACGGGCTATGAACGGGATTTGTTTGGTGAACTTTGAAGAACGAGTTCAACGTTTGAAATTTCGCCTTTTTTCACATGGCATACCCTAGATTCTCAGTGTAGTATCTTCCTTGTATGAAGAGGTTTATATTTGGCGTATTTTTAGCGCCGAAGGATTCATGTGGAGGGCAACATGTTGAATCAAAAGCCTGTATATTTGGATTTTACGGACGGTGACCTTGATTTTCTAGTTTCTATTGTTGTTCCAGGCTTGTCCAATGCTCTCTCAGTACGGGAGGCGATTAGGAATGATCCTGCCTACAGAAAAGCAATCGTTTCGGATGAACGGGTGTTTTCCCAGGTCATAAATGACAAAGAATCATTTCTGAAGATATCCCCTTCACTCTATTTTGAAGTGTTGCTAAGAAGAGCTCAGAAAGATCTGATTTCTTCTTCCTACACTATTGAACGTGAAGGTAGAGGCAACATTCCAGTGTTTGATACAGGGAAAGTTGCTGGCTTCCTTGATACCCCAAATATGCTTGAATACTTAGCGAACATGCTGGCTTCTTTCACTAGAATTAGGAGTTTTGTAGTGCCTGTTCGTGTAAGGAAGGGGATCCGGCGTAGAGTTAGATATAATGATATGGATGTTGATAGTTTGATAGATTTTGCCGCAAGGGCGGATGAGTCTGAAAGATTTTCTTACTACAAGAGAATTGGTGATGTCTGTTTGTTCTTAACAGGGTTGTTTAGAGACTCTACTTATTCCCAAAAAAGTCACGTTGGCTCCAATTTTCAATCCGGAACCTACCCGAGAACTACTTTCGTTCGGAAAAGACGGCGTAGCGTTGAAGAATATGAAAGTGAAGGCAGACGGTTTTATAGACTCGCGGAAGAACATCCCACAGCCAGTGTCCTTGAATTAACCGATGTTTTTTCAGTTCTTCGAGACGAGTTTTCAGCTGCGAGAAAGCCTTTGGCCTTTCTCTCAGCCCGATATTTACATTCACGGCCGAATAAGTTGTTTGATGTAGCATATTCTGCTTGAACTTGCTTCAGGTTTTTCTATCGTACAACTTTCATAATGGTCACATTTTCAGAAGTGAATACAGGTAGTAATTTTCCATCGAGTCCTGTTTTGAGATGTGCGATTCCCTCAGCCGGATAGTAGAGTTTTTCCACTTGGCCAATGTACACATAGTCTACTTTGTATTTGTCTAGTAATGCATTCGCCAATTTTGGATCGGTATAGATTGCTTCAACATCTCTTATTCTTTTGGCTACCATTTCTCTCTGTCCCCATCTCTGCTGCTCCTGGTGCCATTTCCAACCTATGACGGTTGGTAGGCCCGTGTTTATGGATACGCGGCTGCCCCACCGATAAGTAGGAGTAACAGCTTCTAGAACTACGGGAGATCCTGATATGTTATGTCGCAACCAATTGATTCCGACCATGTCGGAAGAGAGGTCAATTTCTCCCTTCGGATCTTTATACACAGATTCTTCTATATATGAATACCCATTTAGGGTGAATTTTCCATCTCCATGTTCGAAACGGTCTCGTATCCGGTCCCTGCTTCCCATGACCGGATAAATGAGGCTAGTTATGATTAAGCCCACTGTGATTCCTGTCCATGTCCATCGTAATAAAGGAGTCAATTCGGAAGTTTTTACAAAGGCCTTATATAGGAAGTAAGTGGATGAAAGTCCCAGCAGAATCCATGCTTGACCGTAGAACTTAAATACTGTGTTCATTCGGTCAATATCTCCTTCTAATCTCCATATTTCCACAAAGATCAAAAGTCCTAAACCAGCAATACCCAGAAGATGAGCAAAAATCCGAATTGGCAGACTGTTATATTCAGATGGTGGACTGGAAAAAAGACTGATAACCAAAATCAAAATTAGACCAGTTGAAAGAGGGATCACACCACCTAATTTTCCAATCAATGTGAACGTGGCTAGATAGCCAAAGAATAGGAGAAATATTGTTAATCCGATAACTTTCGTGGAGCTAAGGTCTTTATGATTGATTATCGATATAAAAAATAATTTTAGTTTTGAAACGAAGTTTTTTAATTGAGTTTTCAATAGATAGGCACACCCTGATGCGATTAAGAATAAAAATAATCCGTTTATAGACAGGAGTTGCCCGAAAGTAGTCATATTTGTTGTAGTGTGAAAATTGGTAAAGAAACTGATGCTCGTTATGTGGTACGGGAGGAAAGCAAGAAAGGCTATCAAACAGGTGTAACCTGACTTCCAAAGAGATGTTCCTATTGGTGAGATTCCCAGTCCCCCATGTCGCACAAACTGTCCAATACCAATACATAGAAAAGATATGAGCATGTACGTGGGAAGATCCCAGGTATTTATGACCCTAAGTGCTCCAACTGCTAGGCCCAGTATTGATAATCTTATAAATTCTTCCTGTAGTCGGAATCTCTTTGGCACATTCTTTCGTGGTGCAAGAAATATTGCCATACCCAATCCAAGTACGAGTAAGGTGAATGGTATAGATATAAGGTGTGCATGTAAGTCAGCGAAAAGAAAGGTGAAGAAAGGAAATTCGGTTATTTCAAAACCAGGAGGGTCAGGAGCCATCATTCTACTACTGCGCCAGAAGTCGAATTCGCCGCCGGCCATACCATGAATGAATTGATTTTTCGCTAGAGTTATTGTTTGGAAAAGACCGTCGAAGTTTCCAATAATGCACACAAAAACTATCGCTAAACCACCAACGAACCAATTGAGTTTTCTTTTGAAGTATGTCGACAGATTTGACGGCCCAAGCTTGGCGGTGGGCACCCTGACAAGATTTGATCCGATAGTGAAGGCTCCACCAACCGTAAGTGCGAATAAGGTTGGTATTGCAAGGTTGTAGGCTATTTCTGTTGTTATTCCTGTCAGATGTATGAAACATCCAATTATGAATTGTCCCCAATAGTAATAATTCAGGTATCCGCCAGAAAACCAAGGGTCATATGGGGGCATGTAGCTGGACTTCACAACTGCGTTTAGATAGCCGATGTCCATTGGTTTTTCTCCCCCGCGATACGGGTGCCAGAGGTCGGGGTTCGCCATCCGTACTAACAAGAAAGCGAAGAATGCGACGAGAAATATAGTTTCCAACAAAGTAATAGTTTTCCAGCGGGTTTTGATAAACAACAATATTTCTTCTTTGTATAGATAGGTAGCAAATGAAGAAATAGCAGCCAAGGTCCCAATTCCTGCCCAGACTGCTAAGTTTCCGAATGGGACGATATGTAAACTCGCCAGCATCCAAGCAACGAAGGAAACTATCAATATACCCAGCGCTTTCATCAGGAGAAAGCCGCGGTTCCGAAGTCCTCTGAAAACTATGAAACCGATAGGAAATGCCAACAAGGCTACGAATTCTATGTAGAGAATCCAGATGAGGGCAGGCATTTTTGTAATTACTGGATGTGTGGTGAATATCTCACTCCACGTACCTCCTTTTTTCTGTTCTTGAGACAACCACGGGTCCATCATAAGATTTTTTTCATCATCCGGATTTTCCACTTCTAAATTTTGCTGGGGCCTTGAGTGATGTTCAGAAGGAACAAGGCTATCGCTTTCTGAGTGGATTGATTCGTTTATTTGCGTGTCAGACAATCGGGAGATATTTTCGAATATCATGACTTTGGGATGGTCATATACTGAAAAGCTTTCATCCGCAAACCCAGCATTCACGCCCCACGATCTGTCCTTATTGTGAAGTATTCCCGGGTCAGGTAAATTCGATCTGGTGAACGTATCCTCTTTGAAGGAAAACCCCATTAAATTTAGATAAGAAGTTCCTATAAATACAGGTTCGTAACCCAATTGCCCTGTGAACAGTGCATGGTAGTATCCGATCATAAGCGGATAGCGATCTGGCAACCTCGTGACTGTGCCATAGAGTCTGTTGCTATAGATGACCAAGTAGTCGGAACTGGCAAGTTTTTCAGACATTCTTTTAATTTTGAATTTATCGTCGGGTTCATAGATTGCAAGCTCTTCAATTGAAAAAGCACTTAAGTTTGGAAGACCTTCTTCCCAGTGCTCTTTCAAAATATGAGATCCTGATGGAGCGTTGTCGTTCAGCCATACAGAAGCTTGAACACCTGTATGCTTTTCCGAGTAAATTGAAGCTAATGAAGCAGCACATAACGCAGTAATGAGTATCGTGATTCCTAGAGTTATAACACCGGTGAATCTTTTACGTATGGACTTAGAGGTGGCCCAGTGAACAAGGAACGCAGAGGCGAAAAGAGTGGTTAGTGGGATGAATGGCAATGAATACCTGATGAATTTTACGTCAAAGCTACCTGTTATGAGGACATATGGAATAATCCATGATAGAAGAAGCATTGACACTCGCCCCGACTCATTTCTAAAAAAAGAGGTGACAAGAAGACACCCAAAAGTGATGGCCATTGCTATTACTAGGTAGAAAATTGAGTTATTAAATATCAGAATAGCGGCTGGAATTATCATGGAAAGGAATATGAATAGTAGCGAGGCTCTGGGGGAAATTCCTTTGCAACAAGCCCAACCAACTCCAACGAGCGATAGCACCACTAAAGGCCAACCTAGTCCCCAGCGACCAAGTTGTATTAGCTGGTAGAGGTAAGGAGTTGTTTCAATGTATTGCCGCGTGTACGGATAGTCACTGATTCTTCTAACCATATTTGCTTGTTCTTTTATGTCATGTGTAAAACGGTCCCAATCCAATATTGCGTAGGGTTCTACTAATACAAATGTGATAACTAGAGCGATAAGTCCCCAAACAGCCGACGTTATCATTCGAGCGATAATGGATTCTTTTACTATTGACCTCGCCGAACTTATGGTGAAGGCATGGATTAGGTGGGCGAATACATAGGCGCCCAGAATTGGCATAATACTTATTTTGGATGCTAATCCGAGACCTATCAAAATTCCGGCAATGACAGAGGCAGACGTTTTTCCTGTTCTGAGAACTTTCAATAGAAAGAATAATGACCATACACAAAAGAAAGCTAGAAAAGTATCGAAGGCAAAAAAATGGGCGAGTTGGATGTGTATGACTGATATAGAAATAAGTCCGGCAGCAAGAATAGATACCCGATTACTGAATGCTGATCGACCCAGCATGGCTATGCCTAGAATGGTTCCTAAGTCGGCTATAACCGATATAAATCTTCCTAGGTCTCTTAAATCGTGAATTTCCTGCCCGCTGATTTTGGAGAATATTTCCCCAACAAGTTTCAACACATAAATCGGGAAGGACCCGTATGGGAACCATTTCGGATTCCATGAACTTTTCTCGGGGTCAAACAGGCTTCCTAGGTCATGGAAGGGTGGGAAACTTATTTCCCTTACCTTCATGAGTATTGCTCTCTCATCAGGGTGGGGTGTATATGAAAAACCTTCATCCCAGGAAATCCCATAAAACCTTATTACGGCCCCGAAGATTAGGATGATTAAAAGAGCTGACCAAAAGAGCGTGTTTGACCTTTCGGATTTGCCTGCTCTGATTAAATTATTAGGGAAAATTTGTTTCATCTCTAAATATTTTTACGTTTCCTTGATCATCTTTGGCGAACGTAGTTGTTTCAAATTATATTGCCGCTGAGACTCTGATGAGTATTGACGTGGCGATTGTTGCAGTTAAAATCCGGATCAACATCTAATGGGAGAGACAATTTATGGCGCCTGATCCTAACTACACTTGCAGGGTTGAAAAACCTGGAGATTTTGATGCGTTCTGGGAAGACGTCACTAAACAGTTGGAGAAGATAGATATTGACATCAGCTGCGTTTTAGATGAATTTCGTTCTACCGAAGACATATCAGTTTATGAGGTTTTTTTTAATAGTCTTGACAATATAAGAGTCTCTGGTTGGTATGCAGTTCCCACGGAGTATACAGGTAGACTTCCTGGTCTCATGTTGGTTCCAGGATATCAAAGTGACCCTCCCATACCGAAGGAGTGGGCTAAGAAGGGTTATGCTTGTCTTTCAGTAAATCCAAGGGGTAAAGTGAGGAGTAGGTCCCAGTTTGACCCTGGATATCCAGGGCTGCTTACTTATGGAATAGTTGATAGAAACACTTACTCTTACAGGGGTTTCTACTGTGATGCATGGCGTGGAATTGATTTCTTACTCGATAGGGATGAAGTCGACTCTCAAAGAATTGCTGTGACAGGTAGTAGCCAGGGTGGGGGCCTCACAATCACAACGGCGGCAATGAGAAAGGAAGTTAAGGCCGCGGCGGCCGGTGCCCCTTATTTGTGTGGATACATGGATGCTATTGAACTGACTCATACCTATCCATACGAGGAAATAAACGATTACTTGAGACATAACCCAGGTAGTCGTAAAGCAGTGGAAAATACCCTTTCTTATTTCGATGGTATTTCGTTTGCAGACAAGATCAAGTGCCCTATTATCGTAAACATTGGATTGCAAGACAATGTTTGTCCGCCGGAAACAGGGTATGCATTGTTTAATCAGATTGCGAGTAAAAACAAAAAGCTCTATGAATATGATGGTCATGGACATGAAGCTGGTCGATATATTCATTCCCGAATAGTGGATGAATTTTTAGAAGAACATTTAGGTCAGGAGTAGAAAATGTCTAAAACCAGACCTTCAGATTTTGGTAGTTTTTGGTATAGCGTTGGGAAGGAATTGGCCGAAGTTCCTATTGCTCCTGAGGTTGAATCTATACCGATGCGTTCCACAGATTTTGCAGACCTGTACGGGGTCAGGCTCTCAAGTATCGGCCCATACAGACTTTTTGGATATCTTAGTATTCCCAAAGGGGATGGACCATTTCCAGTAATCTATTATGTGCCTAAAAATGCAAGTGTTCTAGAAATAATCCCTCAGGGTACTTCGAATCAGATTCGAAGCCGGTACATAACATTTTCTCTTGCTTGTCGCGGTATGAGAAATTCAGATAGCCCCTATGCAGCCATGTATCCCGGCCAGCTTACTGACGGGCTGGAAAGCCCTGAAACGTATGTCTATAGAGGTATTGTGGCTGACACGATAAGAGGTGCTGACTACATAATGACCAGGTCAGAGGTCGATAAAAACAAAGTAGGGGCGTGGGGAAATGATAATGCGATTTTAGCTGCTGCTTTGCATGATTCAATTACACATGTAGTTTCAACACCGGCATATTTGTTTGATCCCATCGAATCTTTAACGAGGACAGATTCATATCCTTTGGCGGAATTTGGAGATTACATTCGTTCAAATCGTTCAAATGCGGATACGGTACAAACAGTGCTGGAATACTTTAACCTTCGATGGCATGCTCAATCTATTACTGCTAGTACGTTGATCATGGCTGACTATAAGGATGGGATATATTCTCCTGAAACACTTTCAGACTTAGATGAATTGATTCCTGGCGAAATGACTCTTCACGAATCAGAAAGATCGAGTTTTAAAGATGGCTTATTTGCAGAAAATTGGATAACTAGTGAAATGTTTGGTAAGGAAGTCTCTCCAATCGTTCCAGAACACTGGAGATGATATTCAGCCATAAATTCTTTTGCTTTGAATGGCTAATTTATGACTAACGCAGAATTGAAAATTTCTTTTGGGATATCTGTACCGCAGATTTTTACGGAAGATCAGATAAACCTGAGCTTGATTCGGAATTTCGCAACGAGAGCCGAAGCATTGGGCTATGAAAGCTTATGGGTACAAGAGAAAATCATCGGTGACGCCGATTCACTTGAACCCATAAATTTACTAAGTTATGTGTCTGCAATCACAAAAGATATAGATCTCGGCATTGCGGTGATAATAGCCACTACCCGAAATCCGTTTATTCTTGCGAAAGAACTTGGCACATTGGATCATTTGTCAGGCGGTCGACTAATCCTAGGCTACGCCTTAGGCGGACGCCCTGACACTTATTCTTTACTAGGGGCACCAGGTGAAAAGAGGGTAAGGCATTTCAACGAATGTCTGAGTGTTTTAGAAAAATTATGGACTCAAGAGAAAGCTTCTTTTCAGGGAGAATTTTGGGATTTTAAAAATGTTTCAATGCTTCCATTACCCGTCCAAAGGCCAAGGCCACCCATATGGTTTGGGGGCAGACATGAAGCTGCCTTGAAAAGGTCTGTCCGCAGAGGAGATGGATGGATGGGGGCTGGCTCTACATCAACCAGGCAATTTAAGGATCATTGTCGAATCGTAAAGTCAGAATTAAATAGGCTTGGTAAGGATGAAAGTAAATTCACTATATCCAAGAGGGTATATGTGGCCGTTGACGATGATGAGACTCGTGCACTGAAGAGACTTACTGACTGGTTTGGATCTCACTATGGAAATCCTGATTTGGCCGAGAGAGTGTCCGTTTGGGGGTCAGTAGAGAAATGCATATTGGGGATGCAGGAGGTTTTGGACGCTGGGGCGGAAATGCTAATGTTTAATCCGGTTTTTGACCATATGGAGCACTTGGAAATATTAACTTCCGACATAATTCCTCATTTAAAGAGTTCCAGACATTTTTAGAGTGACAGGCTAACTAATTTATGTGCCTTGCCTGTGTTATACTCCCGCCACTTTCTTGACTGGTTTCTCCTTGTATCTAGTCAATTGAATGTCTTCAGAAATCAAGCAATTAAATAGACATCAGGAGCTCCGATTTGGCCTCTTCAGAATTTGTTAATCAGAGTGTTTTAGCCACTACAGAATGGCTTGCTGCCCATCTAGACGACCCAGACTTGGTGATTGTGGATTGTGACATGTTTGATTCCTATCAAAGGGCACACATAAAAGGAGCTGTCGGGATTAAAGTACACCACTACATTAAACACCCCGAATATGCGAACAATCCGAAAGGTTATCCGTTGGTAGCGGAGCCCAGTGTGGCTAAGGATATCTTTGAAAGCATGGGTATCGATGACAACTCAACGGTAATTTCATATGACAGCAACGGTAGTCTTTGGGCATCTAGGTTCTGGTGGGTTTTGAATTACTATGGCCATACCAACGCCAAAGTACTTGATGGTGGGTGGAAGAAATGGTTTGACGAAGGGCATCCTGTGTCTGTTGATGAGATTGTTCCAAGGTCTGCAACTTTTACTCCTAAAACACAAGATAATCTTGTTTGCAGTTTGGACAGGGCGATCAGCGGAATAGAAGATGAAGATATATTGTTTCTAGACGTCAGGTCAGATGGTGAGTGGAGCGGAAGAAATGACAGGGGAAACTCCAGGTCTGGCAGAGTCCCAGGTTCTGTACATGTTGAGTGGCTAAATTTTGTAAGTAAGGATCGATATCAAACTTTTAAGTCAGCAGCTGAAATCACCAAGTTATTGTCAGAAGCTGGCGTAACTCCCGAAAAGGAAGTTGTGACCTATTGACAGGGTGGGATCCGTGCGGCGCACGGATTATTTGTACTTCATCTAATGGGCTACGAAAAAATTAGAAACTACGATGGATCCATGGGAGAGTGGGCAAATAGAGATGACACGCCTCTCGTCAAGTAAGTCAGGTATATAGGGGTCTTATGGGAAGGTCTGTTCATCACCCGGAAGGGTTAATATACACATCCTCTGAATCATATGGGGGATACACACTTTTCACCACCAACGGTGGAGATCATGCAACCCTACTTGACGTTGATGGGAATGTTGTACACAGGTGGCACAGCGACGAAGGCATTGTATACGCCTATCTGATACCTAACGGCAATCTTCTGTGCAGGACAAGACCTCCCTCAGATGTTGAGGTGGTGCACAATCTGGGAGGATCTTCAAGTGCTCTAATAGAGCTCGATTGGGATGGTAAGGTTGTCTGGCGCTATGATGATCCTATGCTTCATCATGATTTTGCACGTATGGAAAATGGAAACACGCTTCTCTTATTGTTTAAGGAATTGGATGAGGAGACGACGAAGAAAGTTAAGGGAGGGCATATCACAGACGAAGACCCTACAAGAATACTTGGAGACATAATAAGAGAAGTGTCACCTGGTGGGGATACGGTGAATGAATGGGATATTTCTGAAACTCTCTCGTTTGATGAGGACCTCATATGCCCTCTAGAGCACCGCAGGGAGTGGACTCATGCAAATTGTCTGAATCTGACACCAGAAGGTGATTTTCTTATTAGCTTTCGCAATACGAGTACGGTGGGAATACTTAGCAGGGATACTGGCAAATTTTTATGGAAATGGGGACCAGGAAATGTTTGGCACCAGCATCACCCTACATTCCTAGATAATGGAAATATACAGATATTTGATAATGGTAGTCATTCTCGTGGCGCGGATAGATCCAGAATCATAGAAGTTAATCCAAGTAATAATGAGATTGAATGGGAATACACTGAAACCCCTGCTATGGCTTTCTTCAGCTTCCATATAAGTAGCGCTGAAAGACTACCTAACGGGAACACCCATATATGTGAAGGCGCGTTTGGACGAATATTTGAAGTTACCCCTCAAGGTGAAGTTGTCTGGGAATATATAAACCCATTCCAATGCCCAGATCTCAGGACGGGTGATCCTACTAATATGGTATTCCGTTCACACAGATATAGCCCAGATCACGTGGCATTCAAAGGCCGTATTCTAGATGCCCAGAATTATCAGACTATTAATCGCATGTACGGAGGCGGGCGGACTGATTCCGCCTCATCGAATAGGATCGTAGTAGCATGATCCTATGGAAACAAAGGGTTTATAAATTCGAAGTTCAAGTTTGATAGGAGGGAACCATGAAACTTTTACTGATGAGTGGCGGTAGCCACCCCTATGAAGAATCTACGCCTGTTCTTAAAGGGTTTTTGGAATCTGCTGGGCACGACGTTACCCTCAGAGAAGACGCGGAGGCTTTGACTGATGGGACATTAGATTCATCGGATGCTTTAGTCTTTAATACTTTGAGGGAAGGTGAAATAGCCCTTGACGAGTCTCAGCAAGAATCCCTAAAAACCTTTATCAGCTCCGGTAAAGGGTTTGTGTGTATACATATTTCTGGCTGTGTTCCCGATACATGGAACGGATACGGGGATATCACCGGAGGCGGTTGGGTAATGGGTCAAAGTTTTCATCCGCCATATGGCCAATTCACCGTGAATGTTAAGAATGATGCCCATCCCGGTGCATCAGGGTTGTCTGACTTTGAAACTGATGATGAGCTTTACATGAATATTGATTACAGGGATGGGAATGACGTCTTTTTATCGGCTGACTTTGATGGTGGATCATATAGTCGCAACAGGGCAGGAGCAGAAGAAATTGAAATGGCAGGAGGAACTTTTCCTCTGGCGTGGACACGATCTTATGGGTCCGGAAAAGTATTTGTCACTCTTTTAGGTCATGATGGAAAGAGTCATCAGAACCACGGGTTTCAAAAACTTGTCTTGAATGGTGTGGATTGGGCGACCTCATAGCTACAAATACTCATTAATTTGTTCAGGTCTGGGCAGGAAGATGTTTAAGAACTGACTCCGCCCAGGCCGTGAGGTTTTCATCTAGATCCTCCCCACAATGGGGGCACTCGTAATCTCCTGTGCTCCACCGCATTCCGCAGCCACCACACGAGGGTATCTGGTCTAGGCTGTTAATAAGAAACTGTACATTTTCTTGTACATTCATATTTGAGTATCTCCGCTATTTTAAAGTTCTGACCTTGTCATACACTTCATCTCGGTATGGCATTGGACCAAGCGCTCCTCTTCCAGTAATGGTTATTCCAGCACACACATTGCCTATAAGTGCTGATTCTAGAACTGATTTACCCTCAAGGAATCCATGAATAAATCCACCTTTGAATGAATCTCCCGCCCCGGTTGTATCGATGACAGGACCTGCTGGTAGAGGATCCAGGCGTATTACTTCGTTTTCAGACCCTATTAACGCTCCATTTTCTCCAAGAGTCACTACAACAGTTTCGACACCCATATGAATAGTCTCTTGTATGACCTGCTCGGGGTTATCAGTCTTGAACAGTACCATTGAATCAGCGGGTGCGCTTGGCAAAAAAATGTCGACGTAAGGCATTAGCTCTTCCATAGCTTCTCTCGCTTCCGTAGGATTCCATAGCTGATGCCTGTAGTTCGGGTCGTAAGATACTGTCACTCCATTCGAGTGGGCAATTTTTGCGGCAGCAAGCACTGTCGCACGAGAGCTTGGTGATATGGCTTGGGCAATACCGCTGCAATGCATAATCTTCGCCCCAGAGATATAGTCAGGGTTTAGTTCTTCAGGTTTTATAGTTGATGGAGCGCTTCCGGTTCTGTAGTAGACAAATTCTCTGTCTCCGTCGGGCATGACTGTCACGAAATGGGCCGCATTAAATCCGTCTCCGATCAAAACGTGGCTTGTATCTATTCCTTCTGACGTGAAAGTGTCCAATAGATAAACTTCAAAGGGGTCATTACCCAACTTGGTTATATACCCAGTTTTAGTTCCTAGCCTGCTGGCAGCAACAATAATGTTAAGACTGTCACCTGCCACAGACCTTGTGAAAGTTTCGGCTCTGTCCATAGGCTCTTCTGAGAAAAGCTCTATCATGGATTCACCTATGCTCAACATATCTGGCATTATTTTAAATGTTTCCTCACTTCCACTGGAGAGCAGGCATTCATCACATCGAGTGTTCCTTCAACTGTTCCTGGTCTTGACGATACAACCCTTACTATGGCGTTATCGAGGCCCTCGGAAAGCCTGGCAAATTCAGAGGCAGCATTCTCCGCTTTCCCAAAATATGCAACAGACCGCAATATATTTTCAGGAAATGCTTCTGCGACCTCGTCGTTTGAAGCTCCTTTTTTTCTCATTTCATCGAGTGCGGCAAGTTCCGACGCAAAGCCCATTCTTTCAAAGTGAGCTCTGTAACCAAATGTTCTTTCTCGATCAGTAGGGACGACGGGTCCGAGAGCATAATGCATCGTAGCCTTTGCAAGGGCGATTCGTGCCTTCTCTTCGTCTTCGTCAACGCAGATGCGGATGTATTCTGCAACTTTCACAGAACCTTTCTGTCTACCAGACTTGTTTTCACCAATCTCTATTTTCTTTCGACTCCAGGCGATCTGCTCAGGGGCACACCAGTTTAAAGATGCACCATCAGCGAGTTCGCCAGCTAATTCCAACATTTTTGGACCAAGAGCTCCAAGATAAACGGGGGTCTCTGGAGAGGGTCTGATTCCAAGCCTTGAGTTGATAAGTGTCTCGACATTTCCTTCGTAATTAACTTTTTCTCCCTGGACAAGTTGCGTAATTATTTCAAGGTAATCTCTCATCATACTTAGCGCCGATACGTTGGGCATATTTATGGATTTTCTGACGTCCGGACGATAAGCACCGCCCGCCCCAATACCCATTATGAATTTTCCATTGGTCATCTTACTTACAGTGCCCCCTGTCATCGCGAATGCCATGGGGCTTCGCCACATAACTGGGGATACAGCAATACCTGTTTCAATTCCGCCTTCTATCACATCGCATGTAGCGGCCCACCTCATTAAACACATGTGGTATGAATCTTCACCTGTTCCCTCAGGGGTCCATATACTTTGAAATCCTAGTCTTGCAGATTCTCTTGAAAGTTCGAATTGCTGTTCTAGGTTAAGGCCCAGAGTTGGATCTAATCCCACACCGATATCCATATTATTCTCCTATAACCAGTTGATTTTTATTACATAATTTTATCTGTAGCTTCGAGGAAACAATGAATTCCATTAGATCTGAAGGATTGTTCTAAATGAGCGGAAGTGCCTGATGTAATTTTTCCATCTCTATTGCAAACCAGATAGCCATCGAGCCGCCTCTGTCATCGTACCCATATTCGGCCGCCCGATATAGATAATCTGATCGATTGGATTGAAAACCCGTGCCTGTACATACATCTACAAGATCTCCATCATTAGATATTCGCCTATTTGTTGCATTCCAGGCTTTTTCTACGGTATCTCTGAATGAATCATCGAGCCAACCTTTCCGGATACCTCTGGCTAAGGCGTAACCTATCATGCATGTTGCCGATAGTTCCTGGTACGTCCCGGGAAAGTCCAGCAATTGTGTCCACATTCCGTTTGGCAATTGCAGGTCAGATAAACCTTTGAGGTGTCGTGTATGGGTATTTGCTAGCGTGATTCGATCGGGATGATTGTTCGGGATGTAAGTAAGAGCTTCAGAGTAAGCCAGGGCTGCAAAACCATTTCCACGCCCCCAGAAAAATGGAGCGGATCGGCAGTGCCACATCAGCCCATTCTCTTGCTGAATACCAGACTCCAACAAAAAATCAACGAATTTACGGATAAACCTAGAATCCTCAGTAAGTTTGAATGCTCTGCCGCATACAGCGGATATGAAAAACATATCCTCGCAGCCGAAATCAGGATGACACGGTGAAGGTGAGACTCCCCTATCTACGGTTTCATAGGTATTGGCAGCGTTAAGAAGTAATTCATTCCAAATATTCTCCCCTGTTAATTCTGCCAGTTCAGGTGCCCAGCAGATGCCAGCAAGATTAGGCCCAGATTTATTATTTCTTTCAAATCCTTCGTCCGTTGTAAGGAAATTGACAAAACTGGCAATTTGTTTCGAAGGGTTCGGTGTGCTGTCGGTGAGACTATGTAGTCTTAGTCGACCACTAATTGCTACTCCTTGGACGTAGTTAACGGGCTCATCGAGTTTGTATCCATACCTATCTCCAAGTATTTCTGCAGTCTCAAGGGGACTTCTGGAAGAGCGCTGATTAAGCTCTATCCTTGCAGGTGAATGAGATGGAGAATTTCCGCGAACGTTATCTATGGTTTTTAGTATCAGGTCTTTTACTGTTCCGGTGGTTCCTGTTATCTGGACCGAGGGGATGGGGCCAGGAGTGGGGCCAAGGCCCAATGATATTTCTCCGAGTAAGGAGTTTTTTTCTCGTTCCGTGTAGTTTTCAGATTGAATTACATTAGTATTCTCGCCATGGCGTAATTCAATGATCAGATCGGGGGATTCCATTGTAATCCATCGCCAGACATAGCGGGACTCCACTGAATCCTTATCAAAGAAAAAGCCACTTTCGGGAGGGAAAGTTTGATCTCGGACTGGGGAACTTGATGAAGTGAGATCTGAGGCAATAAACGAAATATCATCTGGTAACGTAAATAGAACCGTCAACCCTTCTTGGTAAACTTCTTGGCAGTCTTGAGTCCCTGATAATCCGCCTATTACCGCAATTTTGACTCCGTTCACGTCATCACCGAAATGGTAATTATCGCTGGCGATTCCTTCGATTGTATTTTCGTTTCCTGTTACACCTAAGGGATAAGATGTGATGCTTCTTTCACCCATTATCAATTCGGTCCTTCTTTTACTATTGTCTTGCTGCTGTTAACACTATGTTGGCAGCAAGATATCCTGCACCGAATCCGTTGTCTATGTTCACGACTCCTACCCCTGGGGCGCAACTATTTAGCATTGCTAAGAGTGCAGCCAATCCCCCGAAACTGGCGCCGTATCCCACACTAGTAGGCACTGCGATTATCGGAACATCAACGAGTCCGCCAATTACTGAGGCCAGAGCGCCTTCCATCCCAGCTACTGCCACGATAGCTTGCGCTTTGTTTAGATTATCTAGTTTGTCGAAGAGCCTATGAATTCCGGCTACCCCTACGTCGAATATGCGTTCAACTTCACAACCCATCATTTCGGCAGTTAGAGATGCTTCCATTGCTACTGGAAGGTCAGAGGTGCCAGCACAAGCAACTAAGACTCCGGGCACTTTCGGTTCAGTTTCCGTTTCATTTCTAACCATGATGATTCTGGCAGAATCATCGTATTCCGCTGAGGCAATTTTTTCTTTTACAGCGACGTAGTCTTCAAGGTCAGCCCTAGTCACTAAAACCTTTCCTGACCTTTTGAATATTGCGGAGCAAATCTCTGAAATTTGTTTGGGAGTTTTACCCTGCCCAAAAACTACTTCGGGGAAGCCCTGCCGGATAGCTCTGTGATGGTCTACTCTTGCAAAATCCAGATTTTCAAAAGGAAGCCCTTTAAGCTCGTCGACACCCTCACTGATATCTACCGAACCATTTCTGATGTTTTCCAGTAATTCTCTAATACGTTTCTCTTCTATCTGACTGACTCCCGTTAAATCGTTATTGATTGAAATATTGTATCCATGATGTATCAGACACGAACGAATTTTGAGACACGTTCTCCATTTCCTATTTCAGTAACATATATAGACCCTTCTGAATCCACTGTTATTCCATGACCGCCAAGGATGGATCCTTTTCCTGGGTCTTCATCTATTTTCCAACGTGAAACAACTTCTCCATCCAGAGTCCAGATGCTGACTCCTCCATGATCGCCTTGCTCGACGCAGTACACGAGGTCATCATGTACCCAGACATCTCCAGGTTTGGAGATATCGGTCCATTCCTCGATGAAGTTTCCTTGGTCATCGAATATTTGGATTCTGTCGTTCTCGCGGTCACATATTATTATCCGGCTGTTTTTATCGACCCAAATGTTATGCAGAAGCGCAAATTCTCCGGGGCCTGTTCCCTGTTTGCCCCAAGACAGGAGAAGTTCTCCTTCAGCACTGAACTTATGTACTCGATGTCCACCGTAACCGTCTGATACGAACAGCTCTCCATTTGGCGCTATCGCTAATCCTGAAGGCATGTTGAACGGAAGTCCCTGGAATGAAGGAGAAGGCGCCAATTTTTCTCCGAGTGTTCTGATTGGGGTACCCGAAGGAGTGTATTCCGTAGCTATGTGAAAATCTCGATCCACCAGCCAAACGTTATCGTTTGGAGCTATATAAATCCCATGGGGATTTGCTGAAAACGTTCCTTCCCCCCATGAAGAGATGAAATTCCCATCCTTATCCCAAATTGTGACCGGGTGGTTACCTCTGCTGAAAATATGAATTTCATCTTTGGAGTTGACGGCACCGTCGGAGGCTGCTCCAAATGCCCAGTATTTTGGCATGTTTGGCCATAAAGGGACTCTTTCGTATTTATAATCGCCTGTACCTACAACAGCCATTTTGATCCTCCACAATTCATCCGTTTAACAGCTTAGAGGAGCGAATTGTACATGGATGCAGTTTGTTATGCATCGCATGAATTTCGTTGGACCATTTCCTTTACCTCTGACTTTTCAAGAGGTAATCTGGTAGGGCTGTTTATGATCGGGGTGTGGCGCAGCGGTAGCGCGCCTGTTTTGGGAACAGGAGGTCGCCGGTTCGATCCCGGCCACCCCGACCAGCATTTGAGTTATTGGAATATTTCGGACTTTGTATGTAACGGCTCCAAGCTTCGGAGAGGTTCCAATTTATTTGGCAAATGACTGTGTGACTTATATATGCCCTCAAGGGTTTTGGTATTTCGTCCAGTTGTTCAACTAATTTTCGCAAGCAGTGTCTTCAGCTAGTTGATATTGGGTTGTTAGGCGGTACCCTCGAAAGAAAATTGAGCTGTTTTGTGCCAAAGGTCTATGCCATTTAATTTCAAATAGCATTGATCTCCTGGTTTGGTTGTGCTGGGGAAATGACATTTACCCCTGTATGGGAAATCTACCAACTCAAAATTACTTGGACGATCTTCAAAATTTTCTAATATAACTGCTTTTAAATTATTTGCCGCAGTACCTTCCAAATACTGAGAATTTAAATATTTTAAAAACCAGTATTTAATTCGATCATTTTCAATTCTGCGAAGTGTTCGGAATTGGGAGTCAGACACATTGGCTATAGTGCTAATTTCGCTATCAGTGTAGCCAATTGGCCTAGAATGTAAGTGTTCGACGACCTGTCGTTGAACTATTAGGTCTAAATATCTCCTTAGTGGAGAGCTGCTCTGAACATAATTTTCTATCCCGAGGCCAGAATGTATACCACCTGTTGTTGATACCTTCGCGGGTCTTAAAAGTTTTCCTATTGAGTACCATTTAAGAGGTCCTTCTGGCATTTCCAACGGGAGAGATTCTTCAGGATCGCTTTGAATTCTGAAAGGGACAGAGATTCGGTTATTCTCACAATATGTTCCTATCAAACCGTTGTAGGCAATCATTAATTCCGCCACCATTGATCTCGATGGAGAGGTTTTCTGTAGGACTTTCACTTCAATTTTTTTATCTTCTAAAACTTTGATGCTTAGTTGCGGTCTGTTGAGTTCCAAAGCACCTTTTCGAACGCGGGAGGTTTCATGGTGTCTCATCATTTCACGCACATGCGAAAGTCTTTGATGTAAAGGATCATTCGGGTCAACAAGAATTCTGTCCGCTTGTAAGTAACTTAAAGACTTGTCGCTCCGTATTTTCGTGTGGTGGATACTCCAATCAAAATGCGATTCGCCAGAGATTGCGTCAAGTTTTATCGACAGACATTGCCTATCTTGTCCTGGGTCCAGACTTCCCATTTTCTCGGTTATGCTTGGAGGAAGCATTGGGACCGTTATATCTGGGGTGTATAAGGTTGCAACTCGCGAAGATGCTTCTGAATCTATTTTGGAGTTTTTGGGTATAAGTGAGGAAATGTCAGTTATATGTATCCAGATGGTCTCATCAACAACAGAAAATGCATCATCCCGATCGATTGTATTTTGGTCGTCTATCGTAAATGTATCTAACGCAGTTAAGTCGAGAATCTCGTCTTCTAAATGGCAATCGTCTGTTAGCTTATTTGCTTCAAGCAGTATGTCCCTGTCGAATGTTCTTGGTATTTCTGCTATAGCTATCTCTCGCGGGTAGTCTAGGTCTAGTAAGCCGCATTCTGTAAGTTTGTTATAGGCGTAAATTTGAATAGATTCGTTAGATCCGGATTTAATTTGGGATAGTAGCTCAATTGCTCTGCCGCTTCGACTATATCTATCCCCGTGTATTGCGTATTCGCGTATATGATTTAGGTGGGATTCTTGGTTCTTCGTTAGATTTGGGGATAGCTCGTTTCTATCTAAATTTGTGATGAGATCGGAAATTTCCTTCTTTCTTTCGCGATCTTCCCACATTTTTTGAACCCGGGTTTCGATTGATTCTGCCGTGCGGCAAAAGAATCCACCATCGATTGAATGAATGTATGTGTCATCTTCTTCGATACACAATAAAACGGCAGCAATGGCATGGGGATCACTTTTATCTAAACCACAAGCTTCTGCTATATGTCTAGATGATAGAGTCTTTTCCTCCCCAGATAGATACTCCCAAGCAATCTTTAAGTCAATTTCGTTCATTAGCGCACGAGATCTCGTGCTAAAAGAGATAACTTCATCATGAGATTTGCAGTTCGTGCCTGTATGTAGCAAAACTCGATTTAACGGTAGTTTCGCCTCTTTGTTACGTCCTATTTTGACGCGGATTCTTTTGCCATTGGAGTGCTCTGACAATAGTTCGCAGAAGGAGGTTCGGTTGCCAAGCTGGACAAGAATTATTTCTCCCATCAGTACTTTAGATCCGCAGCCTTGGGCAAAACCTCTGTGGCGAGCAATTCCATTGATTTTTGCCATTTGTCCAGGGGAGACCACTCATGTCCCATAGCCAGCAACACTCCAAATCCCCCCACCTCTTGGTGTAAGTCTCGGATCTTTGTTGCAACCTCGTCAGGGTCTCCTACTATCCATATGTTTTCCCACTGAGACGTGAAGTGCTCTCCAATCCACGCTTCTTTGTGATTGAGGTTGTCTAGGAATACGAGTTGCTCCAGATCGTCATCCATCGTTTTAGTGATATTTGATCCAGGCGGGTGCAAGGGCATTGTGAAGTAGCCGAGTTCCATGATTTTCTCCCTCAATAAATATTTCTTATTGATAACGAATAAGAACTTATTCCAGTTGTTGTGGCAGTATATGACAGGGCTAAAATCACCTCAATAAAGGTTTCATTATGTCAATAGAATCAAAAAATTATGTAGATGCATTCCCCATTGGACAGAGAGCGATTGATATTCTTAGGTTACTTGGAGAATGTCCCGCAACGTCATTTCATGAGAGTCTTGTTTCACGTTGTATCTTGGATCTCTTGGATAATACACAAATTGATTATCGAGTGGATAGGTATGGGAATATTGTAGCCAAAGTCGGTAGCAGGGTAGGGGCGCCATCTGAAAGTTCACCCATAGCGTTTGTTGCTCACATGGATCATCCAGGTTTTGAAGTTGTTAGGCACGACGAGGGATTACCTATTGCATCACCGTTAGGTGGTGTTCCATTGGCTTCTATTACGAAGGGAGCAGATGCTTTTTACTTCGACCGTAAAGGCAATAGATTCCTCTGTCAGTTAGAGCCGACACCTGAGAAGGAGAATGAACTAGTGGTTAAATCAGAGATTGTAGCTCCAGTGGGTGCACCAATTGTTTTCGCACTGGAGGATTTCAGCATTTCTGGGGATATATTGCGGATGAGAGCTATGGATGACTTGGCTGGGTGTGCTGCAATTATTGCTTCCTTAGAGGAGTTGAATAAGAATCCCAGCGATAGTGACGTTTATGGTGTATTCACTCGTGCTGAAGAGGTCGGTCTGATCGGGGCGCGTCTTCTTTCATTGGAAAACACCTTGCACGAGAACACATTTGTTGTATCTGTCGAAACGAGTTCTGTTATTCCAGGCGTCACTCAGGGAGAAGGACCTGTAATTAGGACTGGAGATGCGTCCTATACATTCAATTCTGAAGCAGAGCAAATTTTGATCATGGGGAGAGAAGCAATTAGATCCTCAGATTCTGATTACAAATGTCAACGTCAGCTTATGAGTGCAGGATCTTGCGAGGCAAGTGCGTTTGCTGTGAATGGCTACCGAGCCACGGGCATAGCTTTTGCTCTTGGTAATTGGCATAACGCAACAACAACTATCCGGGACCCTGATGGAGAAATTGGAGATGAATATATTTCAGTTCAGGACTTTATCGGTGGTGTTCGTCTCATAGAGTCCTCCGCTAGGAATGTGAGGGAGAGAAACAATTCGCCCCTACCATCTCGTTATCGCAACGTGCCTGAAGATCAAAAATCCAGACTTGTTACTTCTTCCGATTAATTTGGTTCGCTCCTATCCCAGTCATCGAGAGTCCAGTAACCAACTTTGGGAATATCAACAAAGCTCTGCAACCCTTGTGCTTTTTTCAATCTCTGGATGTTATAGAGGTGAGTTATTTCCTCAAAATATATGTGTCTAAAAGTTGCTTCAAGTGACATTGTACCTGCAGCCATTTCACCCTTTTGAGGGGTCCCTTCAATCGTCACACCCCTGGGATGTGCACGTGACATTGACAACCATTGGGGCGTTGGGTCCCTGCGAATAGATCGTTCTCTTAAAACCTTTACGGGTTTCTCTGATAGAACTCTGTTTGCTACTCCAATACATTTATTTAGCATATTCATGATGTCAGCGATATCACGGAATACTTCGTCATCTAGTCTTCTATCAGAGGGTGAGTCAACAATGGGAGTCAAGTTACCAAGTCCATGATTTCCATCTGGAAAAGTTTCCTGGCCCCATCGGGCAACCAGCCAACGAGGTATTAAAGATGCCATGTGGCTTAGCTGCATTCTAATACTCCATTCTGACCAACCCCATTTGTCCGATGTGAAATCTAGTTGAGCATCATCTAATCCGTTCACTTCGGACGAAATCAACGCATAAAGGGTTTTAAATTCCGGAAATAATTCTATTCCAAGGCTATTGTTAGATATTTCTGTCATTGATTAATCTCTTTGTCTCTCAAGTGCTCTGTTTAAATGAGCCATTGAAAGGTTGCCACCACTGGCGATCAGGACTACTTTTTTACCCTTTAATCGCTCTTTTATTTTGATACCAGCAGCTAGACTGGCTGCACCTGCGTGTTCAACTAGGTTTCGGGTATGTTCAAGATACATTAGGACTGCATCTTCCATTTCCTCATCACTTACAAGTATGAAGTCGTCCAATAAATCCCTTAGCATTGATAACGCCGGTTCGTAGGCTGCGTCAGTAGCCAATCCTTCCGCTATGCTGTCCATTCTCGCTGACTTTAGAGAGCCGGCATGCCAGGAATCATAAACTGCCGGGGCAGAGTCAGCTTGTACTCCAATGATTTCGATTTTTGGATTTACACTTTTTGCAACCACCGCCGTCGAACAAGCTCCACTTCCACCACCGACTGGCACAATGATTGTGTCGACGTCGGGAAGGTCCTCCAGAATTTCAAGGGTATATGTGCCAACTCCTTGGTAAAGCACTGTATCTTTTACCGCATGAATATATCGGTAGCCTTTTTCTTTGGACAGGTTGATTATGTGGTCGTTTGCCTTACCAAAATGGGCACCGTGTTCTATAACTGTCGCACCCATGTTACGCATTGACTGGACTTTGCCTGGATTCGCTCCTTTCGGTACGGCAACATAGCATTTTGCGCCGAACATACCTGCAGCATATGCAATCGATTGCCCGTGATTTCCACTTGAAGCAGTGGCGATACCTTTTTCCAATTCGTCCTTGCTCATCTGAGAAACCATGTTTACTCCACCTCGTACTTTAAAAGCTCCAAGCTTCTGGTGGTTTTCATGTTTTACATAAGTCTCAGTGCCCAGAAAAGTCTCAAGCCCTAAGTGCCTGTGAAGGGGTGTTCTAACGATAAATGGAGAAATTCTTTTTCTTGCTGCGAGTACATCAGTGAGAGATATCCATTGGCTGTGATCTTCCACATCGTTCTCCTTTTCTTTTGTTGTTATATAGAACCATTATTTCAGGGCGCTGCCTGAAAAGCGCTGTTAGAGCATTGATTGTAATCTACATGCTAGAATGCGCCGTGCTACATCTTAGGTCATTTGGAAGTATTTCCAGCCTTGTTAATTTGGGAGAAATTATGGTTGATAGAAGTTACGATTTGGCAGTTATAGGTGGTGGCATCATCGGCTTGGCCACCGCAATGAAGTTGACGGCGGATTATCCGTCCCTCAAGGTAGCTGTTTTAGAAAAAGAAGACAAAGTAGCCGAGCATCAAACTGGACATAATAGTGGTGTCATACATGCTGGCATTTATTACGCTCCGGGCTCTCAAAAAGCTAATTTCTGTTCAACCGGAGGAAAACTTCTGAGAGATTTTTGCGACGCCAAGGGTATTGGATACGACATGTGCGGCAAACTTATAGTGGCTGTGACTGACGATGAGATCCCTCGGCTGGATGAGTTGTATCGGCGCGGGACCGAAAATGGCGCTGAGGGTCTGAGAATGGTAGATAAAGAGGAAATTGCCGAGATTGAACCTCACTCGGCGGGAGTGAAAGCCATCCTTTCGCCTAACACCGGAATAATAGACTATCAGGAAGTTTCGCAAGCATATGCCAGTGAGCTTGGGGAGAATGGGGGAGATCTGCTCACAGGCGCCCAGGTTAGGTCAATTCAGAGAAGAGACGGAATGGTTTATCTGGATACGACAGCGGGTACGATTTCGGCGAAATATATACTTAACTGTGCTGGGCTCCATGCAGACACAGTTGCCAAGATGATGGGAGTAGATATCGGGGTTCGTATTATTCCATTTAGAGGTGAATACTTTTCTATTATTCCTTCAAAATCCCACATGGTGAAAGGCCTTATTTATCCAGTTCCTAATCCCGATTTGCCATTTCTTGGGGTTCACTTCACCAGGCGCGTAAATGGGAGTGTTGAAGCTGGACCAAATGCTGTATTTGCTTTAGCAAGAGAGGGATATACCAAAACAAGTTTTAGTTTTAGAGATACTTTTGGGACTTTGGCATATCCTGGTTTTTGGAAGATGTCTGCCAAATATTGGAAAGTTGGGTTTAATGAGCAATATAGATCTGCGGTGAAGAGTGTTTTTGTTAAATCTTTACAAACACTTATGCCTGAAATCACTGGGGACGATCTTGGTGATCCGGGGGCCGGAGTGCGTGCTCAGGCGGTGGATCGTAATGGTCAACTGTTGCAGGATTTCAGTATTGCTGAAACGGAAAACGCTATCCATGTTCTTAATGCACCATCGCCTGGTGCAACATCGTCCCTTTCAATTAGCAATTACATCGTAGATATGGCGGAAAAGTCTTTTGGATTGGATGCTGCCTAGGCATAAAAAATATTGGGGAGGACCGGGTTATGAAAATCGCATATGCGTTCCGAAGAAGCACTGTCTATCCATACGAGGCTGGTGACAGATGGTTACTTATGCCAGAGCCTGCTCTCACGAATTTTTTGACCAAGGTCAAAGAGATCGGATTCGATGGTATCGAGTTGGGATATGAAGTTTTTGGGGGAGATGAAGCCACAAAAAGTTCAGTGAAGGAAATGAAGAAAAGACTCGACGATGCAGGGACACCCTGTGTGGCTATGAGAGCTGGCGGTGTTTTGTGCACCCCAATAGAGGGAGAATTAAATAGGGATAAGCTCTTTAAATCTATTGAGATGGCAGAGTGGCTCGGTGTTGACATTGTTAATAGTGCTCTTTCAGGGCCGGCTAGAAATAAAACACTTGGCCCAACTGTACCTGGTCTTGCCATCCAGCCCGGATCTAGCCAATTGGCATCCCATCAAGATTTTGAACGTACATCTGAGATTCTCCATGAGGCCGGGAAAAGAGCCGGCGATATTGGTGCAGTGGTAACAGTTGAAGTCCACCAGCATTCCATCGCCGACAATAGTAAGTCAACCTTAAAACTTCTTGAGATGACTGACAGTCCAAACGTATTTGCAAATCCAGATCTAGGTAATATTTTGTGGCATTATGATGAGCCGGAAGAGACCATGGAGGAGGCTATAAATGCACTTGCTCCGCACTCCAAATACTGGCACTGTAAAACCCTTCAACGAGTAAATGTTCCCGAGCATGATAGGACATACTTCCTTCGAGTACCCATTCCTGATGGAGATATTGACTACAGATTTGCAATTAACTCCATGATAGATGCCGGGTATGACGGATATTTTGCTCTCGAAGGAACGCAAACAGGAGACCATATTTCCAAAGATGCAAGAAGTGTGGCCTATGTTAGGCAGATTTTAAGTGAAATAACTGACGGCACCTCAATAAGACCGATCTGAACACATTTTCGAATTTGTTATTGTTGACGCCTGATTACTGCTGAAGTAACATATATGTCTGTCGCGTCTTTGGCGCGTATTTTTGGGAGTTATCCCACAGCACCTTAACAGCTGAATAGTAGATGGAAACCGTTAATTATTTAGAGTTTGATCCTGGCTCAGGACGAACGCTGGCGGTGCGCCTAATGCATGCAA
>VFFS01000062.1 GCA_009392815.1 SAR202 cluster bacterium | reverse complement strand
GGAGTTATATGTGAGCGCTACGGAGTTGACGTAACTACATTGGAATTCCCTTTCGGCAGTGACATAGATATAAGTAGACTGAGAAGCTGCATAGAAGAGAATCCCGACGTAAAAGCCGTAATGATCACACATAACGAGACCTCTACCGGGGTTACAAATAACATAAAAGTCGCGGCTGAGGTAATAAAAGGAGAATATGACAAGCTGGTGTTGGTAGACGGTATCAGCAGTGTCTGTTCAATACCCATAGAGACTGACGCATGGGGCCTAGACGTAGTAGCGACTGCTTCACAAAAAGGTTGGATGCTACCCCCAGGGTTGGCATTTATCAGCTTTAGTGAACGGGCGTGGCAAGCTCACTCAGAGTCAACTATGCCTCGTTTCTATTTGGACATGGCGGAGTACAAACGATATTTTGAAATTGGCCAACCTCCTTTCACTCCATCGATCTCATGTATGTTTGCTCTGAGTACAGCGTTGGATCGAATCGATCAGGAGGGCCTCGGGCCACTTTATGAGAGGCATGCGACCATAGGACAATTCACACGTGACTCAATCAGAGATCTAGGACTAGATATTTTCCCTGAAAGAGAGGAAATAGCCTCAAACACATGCACTGCGGTCTCAATCCCTGATGGTGTAGATGGCGGCAGCCTAGTCACAAAAATGAGAACAGAACACGATGTGGTACTAGCTGGAGGTCAAGCAGGACTCTCTGGAAAAATCTTTCGAATCGGCCACATGGGACTAACGTCTCACTCTGACATAAAAGAAACTATCGATGCTTTGAAAGTTGTCCTTCCACAGGTCGGATTCACCGGGCACCGGTAGCTACATATCAGTCCTTCAGGACAGGCCTAGGCAGCTGCAGGGGCACTATCCAAAAGGTTCTTAAGCTCATCGCCCTGGATAGTCTCATGCTCCAGTAAGTGTTTGGCAAGAGCACTCAATTTTCCCATGTTACCTTTTATCAGACTCGTAGCTGTCGAATATGCATTTTCAACAAGGCCGTGCACTTCCTCATCAATGGTGCCTCCGGTGCTATCGCTGAAGTCAGCTCCATCGCCGGTTTCACCTCCCCTGAATACGAGTTCTTCTCTTTTGCGGAACGTCCTTGGACCTAATTTTTTGCTCATGCCGAGTTTAGTTATCATTGATCTAGCTATACTAGTAGCTTGCTCAATATCATTGCCAGCCCCTGTAGTTACCTCATAAAACATCAATTCTTCAGCCGCCCTACCGCCCATGGCAGCAGCCATGCGAGCCTCAAGCTGGTTTTGAGTAACAAGGGAAGTCTCTTCTTCAGGAAGGAACCGTGTATGTCCACCTGTGTGCCCTCTCGCAACAATTGTTACTTTGTAAGGGGGATCAGCATTGGGAAGTAAGTGTGCCACTAAAGCGTGTCCAGCTTCGTGGTAGGCAACCATTTCTTTCTCGCGAGCAGATATAACCTTATTCTTTTTTGCAGGGCCAGCAATCACCCGATCAATCGACTCAGCTAATTCTTCAGCACCAATTGCCTTCTTATAGCGCCTTGCTGCAAGAATCGCTGCTTCATTAACTAAATTCATTAAGTCAGCACCACTGAAATAAGTAGTTTGTTTTGCTATGGCCTCCATATCTACATCCTCACTCAGAGGCTTCCCTTTAGCATGAATATTGAGTATAGCCTCCCTGCCTTTAACGTCAGGGCTATCCAGTTGCACTTTCCTGTCAAATCGACCCGGCCTCAACAGTGCTGTATCAAGTATGTCCGGTCTGTTCGTTGATGCCAGTACTATCACATTGGTACTCGTATCAAAACCATCCATTTCAACAAGTATTTGGTTCAATGTTTGTTCTCTCTCATCGTGTCCTCCTCCCATGCCATGACCCCTATGCCTACCAACGGCGTCAATTTCATCAACAAAGACAATACAAGGGGCATTACGCTTCGCTTGATCAAAAAGGTCACGAACCCGAGATGCACCCACACCCACGAACATTTCCACGAATTCAGAACCACTGATGGAAAAGAACGGAACTTCGGCTTCCCCTGCCACAGCTCTGGCCAACAAGGTTTTTCCTACCCCAGGAGGCCCTGTCAATAAGACTCCTCTTGGAATCTTGGCTCCCAGAGCCAAAAACCTCTCTGGCGTTTTCAAAAATTCCACTACTTCCTGAAGCTCTTCTTTAGCCTCGTCAACGCCCTGGACGTCTGAAAAACTAACTTCTGGATTATCACTATCAAACACACGGGCTTTAGACTTTCCAAAGCTAAAAGTCTGGCTTGTACTACCCTGAGCTTGTCTCATCATAAAGAGCAAAATCGCACCAAAGAAAATAATCGGGAGCAAATTGAGTAATATGCCGAGTAAGTTACCAAATCCACCCGTACCCTCTACAACTATATCTACCTTGCCTCTCCCGTTATTAACTCCAGCAGACTCCAGCTGCTCAACAATAGATGAGCCTAATTCTTTCCTCGAAGTAAGAGTTTCGTCATTGATTGTCGTAGCTTCTAACGAGTCTCCATTTACAACAACAGATTTAAGTTCGCCAGATTGAGCCCGACCTATTATTTCCGTTATAGGAACTTCTTTGGATCCACCAAATGGTTCGCTAAACATTGTGAAAAATATGGCTATTACAGCAACAGATATAAGGAGATATATGAAAATGCTCCGCATGGAGCGAGGATTCATTATGTTTCCCTCCAATTTTCCGAACTTGTTCGCATGAATTCTGGTAATAAGTATATCCAAGCGCAGAGGCTTACCCTATTAATAGTACAGTAACGACCAATATGTGGGCAAAACCGAAGGTACTCCGCAAAATCAATGATCTGTTATTCTGAAAAATTTCGTGTTTGCTATACTGGGGACCTCTTATACAGCTTGTCGTAGGTCAACTTCTTTCAAATAGTATTCCCACTTTAAAGATGATTAGCCGAAAATATTCAGTTTCTCAAAACATGTCACAATCCGATACATTGGCCGTTTTAGACCATGAGGGGATAGGGACTATACTCCTATCTTCTGATAAAGACTCGATCTCTCTTGTAGAGAGAATCAACAACGGCAATACCAACCACCTTGATCTGGTGATTTTGGATCTTCCATATATTTCTGAGCAGCATTTACAACGTATCGTTGAAAAATGTGTTCTATCAAAAATTCCCACTTTAGCAATAGTGCCGGCAGATAACGTTCTAGATGTAGATTCCGAACTGGATATTACTGACTTTATAACATCACCAATATACGAGGATGAACTCATTCTAAGGGCAAAAAGGGCAATAAATGTAAACAAGTCACCGATGGCTGACGATGTAATAGTCAGGGATGACCTCATCATCAATCCGACAAATTATGAGGTAACTGTCAAAGGGAAGCGAGTAGACCTTCGTTTCAAGGAATATGAGTTACTTCTAGTTCTTTCATCAAACCCTGGCAGAGTATATGACAGAGCGACATTGCTAAACCAAATATGGGGTTACGATTATTTCGGCGGTACACGAACCGTAGATGTGCACATAAGAAGACTTAGAAGCAAAATAGAGAATAATCCGGATGAACCCTATATCGAAACAATTTGGAACGTGGGATATCGTTTCAGGTCTATAGGTTCTGCTTAGTAGATAGAATCAGATTTGGGGAGGGATTGATGCCGTCAGAAAGAGTTGCCTATGTAAACGGAGATATAGTTCCTGAGAGTCGTGCAACCATTTCCATACACGACCGGGGATTTCTTCAAGGATATTCAGTCTTTGATACCACGCGCACTTTCAACCACACTATATTCAAACTTGATGAACACCTGGAACGCTTCTACAGATCTCTTAAATACGCCCGTCTGGAACCCGGTATGGATGTCTCAAAAATGGCCAGTATCACGATGGAAATACTGAACCTTAATCTTCCGCTAATCGAGAGTAGCGATGACTACTGGGTAACCCAAAGAGTATCCAGAGGTATTTCTGGCCCTGATGGTGAGGAACCAACAATCATAATAGAGACCGTCCCGTTGCCGTTTGAAGCGAGAGCAAAATACTATCGTGATGGAATGCCCGTCGTAATCCCTTCGGTGAGAAGAACACCACCTGAGGTGCTAAGCCCTCGGGCGAAAATACAAAATTACGCCAATCTGGTACAAGCAGAATTTGAAGTGCGAGATCGAAATCCTGACGGATGGCCTATTTTATTGGATATGAATGGGAATCTTTCTGAAGGACCAGGAAGTAATTTTTTCATTGTCAGAGATGGAGCCGTAATAACTCCGCGAGAACAGTTCATATTGGCAGGCATAAGTCGTTCAACAACTATAGAACTTGCCCAGGAATTGGGAATAGAAACCCGACAGGAAGATATAGACCTTTACGACGCCTATACCGCTGATGAATCGTTTGTGACTTCAACCAGCTTCTGTATCTGTCCAGTGAACTCAATAAATGGTTCGAGAATCGGCGAAGGTGAAATACCAGGACCAGTCACATCACGACTACTAAATGCATATAGCGGTTTGGTAGGTATGGATATTTCAGGACAATACTTGGCCCATTTATAGTTTAAATATGTCAAGTATCATCGAACGTAACTAAAACAATTCGATCCAAATAATGGTTATCAAAGAACGACTTTGACCATGTGAATCAACGGTAAGTAAAATGCACATGCTATGTTCACATTCATATAAAAATGATTCAGTCTAATATGAATAAACTTAAAAATGGTGCATTTAAACCAGACTCTGGTAAGGGGTAATAGTCCACTTGGCTGAACAAACAGGCAATCATGAAAACGGAGCTTTCGAAAGAGCAGTTCGCACTGCAGCAGAAAGTGGGACAGATAAACCCATGGTATCCAATACCAAATCAAACAAGCAAGCCCCGGTCGTTGATGAAAAACCAACCGACAGTCCTGACCTGCTTTCGATGTATCGTCGCATGGTACTTTGCCGTGCATTGGACGAACGCATTTGGATGCTTAACCGACAGGGTAAAGCAGCAATAATGGCATCATCACAGGGACACGAAGCAGGACAAATTGGATCCGTGGAAGCGCTCAAGAAAGGATACGACCAGTTTTATATTTATTACAGAGACTTGGCCGTACTTCTAGAGCTTGGACTTACGCCAACAGAAATAATTAAAGGATTTGTAGCAAAAGAAGGGGAGCCACTAAGTGGTGCCAGACAATTTCCGACACACGGTGCCCATCCTGAATACGGAATAATAAATTTGTCTAACGTAGTCGCTACTCACATTCCGCAAGGTGTAGGTGCAGCTCTATCCGCAAAAATGAAGGGTGAAGACCGGGTAGTGATAATTTACTTTGGTGATGGCGCCTCGAGTGCAGGGGATTGCCATGAAGCGATGAATTTTGCCGCCATCCATAAACTCCCGGTCATATTCTTTTGTGAAAACAACAAATACGCAATATCAGTTCCATTAAAGAATCAGATGGCAGTGGACAGCGTGGCATCAAGAGCAGAAGGTTACGGAATGCCAGGTATAGAGGTAGATGGATGTGACATAACCGCTGTATATGAGGCTACTTTTGAAGCAGCTCAGAGAGCCCGCTCAGGCCAAGGTCCGTCTCTTATAGAGGCTCAAGTCGAGAGATACTTACCACATACAAGCGACGATGACGATTCAATCTACAGACCGCCAGAAGAAATCGAAGAGGCCAAAAAAAGAGACCCACTGCAAATGCTGAAAGACCTCTTGTACTCTTCCGACACCCTTGATGAGGAACAGGAAGACTTAATTAACAAAGATGCTCGACAGATCGTTAATGAAGCGACAGAAGAGGCCGAAAACGCGCCTTATCCCGCAACAAATGACTTTTATAAACATGTAGTCGGGGATAACCCAGCATGACCATAAAAACCGTTCTCGAGGCTGTCCACGACGCCATGCAGGAAGAAATGAGACGAGACAAGACAGTATTCGTAATGGGAGAGGATATCGGAGCTAGGGGAGGAGTTTTCCTTGCGACGCAAGGCTTTCTTCAAGAGTTCGGGGAGGATAGGGTCATCGATACTCCGCTAGCTGAGTCCTCAATTGCGGGAGTTGCTCTGGGAGCTGCGATGCATGGCATGAGACCAATCGCCGAGATTGAATTTGGAGACTTTATCTGGCCGACCATAAACCAGATAGTTGGGGAAGCAGCAAAAGTAAGATATGGGACACAAGGAAAACTCAACGCGCCCATGGTACTTCGTGCCCCTCATGGCGGAGGAGTAAGAGGTGCTCTTTACCACTCCCAAAGCGTAGAAGCTTTTTTCGCTCATACCCCTGGATTAAAAGTTATTACACCTTCAACACCCTACGACGCGAAGGGTCTCCTCAAATCAGCCATTAGAGATGACGACCCTGTCATATTTTTGGAACATAAAAGAACCTACAGACTGGTCAGAGGTGAAGTACCAGACTCTGACTACACTCTGCCGATCGGGAAAGCTGATATAAAGCGGGAAGGTAGTGACGTAACGATAATAACTTATGGATTAATGCTGCACCATTGCCTCGAAGCTGCTGAAACTGTAGAGATGGATGACATAGATGTTGAAGTGTTAGATCTTAGAACTGTAAGACCCCTGGACATAGATGCAATATTAGAAACAACCAAAAAAACAGGTAAAGTGCTTATAGTTCATGAAGACAACAAAGCCTTGGGAGTCGGAGCCGAGGTCTCTGCGATAATATCTGAAAACGCTTTTGAATATCTTGATGGTCCGGTGTCACGTTTGGCTGGTCCTGAAATTCCAGCAATGCCATTTGCTCCTCCACTTGAAGACATGTACATGATTGACTCTGAGAAAATCGCAAATTCCGTCCGACAACTAGCGGAGTATTAAAACTTGAAAATAGAACTTCCCCAAGTTGGAGAATCTGTAACCGAAGGCATCATCGGAAAATGGCTGGTAGCGGTCGGCGACAAGATTGAGAAATACGACCCGCTCGTTGAGGTAGTGACTGATAAGGTGGCTATGGAACTCCCATCACCGGTGGCTGGAACACTACGGGAAATAATAGCTGTAGAAGGCGAAACAATCCCCATGGGGGGCGTAATAGCAGATATAGAATCAGAAAATGAAAAAGCTGCCCCCACTACTGAGGATAATCCCGCTGATCTAGAGCCCTCTTCGGAGCAGGATAAAGAGATCGGCACGACCGGTATTTTGCTCAAGGACGTAGCCCCTGTTGGCCCAACGGGATCTGGAGGCATCATCGATTCGGCCTCATCGAAAAAAGGGCAAAACAATGGCCAAAATAGAGGAAGCAGAGTTATATATTCTCCTGCTGTCACCCGCCTTGCAGAGATACACGATATCAACTTAGAAATGGTCACCGGTACTGGCAGAAATGGAAGAGTCACAAAAAAGGATCTACAAAACTTTATAGATTCAGAGAAAACCTCCGTCGATAGCAAGAGCATTGACCAGGACGATAAAAAGAGCTCCAACACTGATTCAGTACGGACAGAAGGTACATATCCCAACGTCCTTGCAAACGATGAAGAGAAAATCACTTTATCGCCAGTTCGAAAAATGATCGCATCTAACATGGTAAAAAGTGCAACACTTATACCGCAGGCTTGGAGCCTGGTAGAAGTAAATGTTAGTGGCCTTGTAGAATTACGAAATAAGGTAAAAGACGATTTCCATAAAAGAGAAAAAGTTAACCTTACCTATCTCCCTTTTGTTCTAAAAGCAGTTTCAGAATCACTTAAGGAAATCCCACTGCTCAACTCCTCATGGAACGAGGATTCGATTATCCTCAAACACCAGATCAATTTGGGGATTGCAGTTGCAGCACCAGAAGGGCTAGTTGTACCAGTCATTGAAAATGCCGATACCCTAAGCATATCGGGTTTAGCACATAAATTAGATTACCTAACCACAAGAGCCCGAGAAGGAACTTTAACTGTATCCGACGTCCAATCCGGCACATTCACCGTTAATAACACGGGAGCACTAGGCTCAATAGCTTCACAGCCTTTAGTCAATTACCCTCAGGCCGGAATAATAACAACTGAAGCAATAGTGAAACGTCCCGTGGTAGTCAATGACGCAATAGCCATACGTTCAATGATGAATATATGTCTTTCGTTTGATCATAGGATTATAGACGGTGAACAGGCTAGTGGATTCAATAGGTCCGTTAAGGACCGACTAGAGTCTATGAACTTAAACACCCAAATATATTAATCAGTATGTCTTATGACCACATTACTAACAAAATATCACGGGATAGTTAGTTATCAGGAAGGATTACAACTTCAACGTGAGGCTCACAAATCCGTATCAGAAAAGGGCGTTGACCGGCTCATATTATTACAACACCCCCACGTCTATACGCTAGGCCGACGCGGAAAAAACGAGGATATACTCACTGATAGCACCAAGCTTGCCAAAATTGGTGCGGAAGTTCACCACACAGATAGGGGCGGCGAGGTCACCTATCACGGCCCGGGCCAGCTTGTGGGATACCCAATTATAAATTTGCGAAGAGCCAATAACTTGGGTCCTCTAGCCTACGTAAATAACCTGGAAAAATCGATATCCACTTTGCTTGATGAATTAGGAATTGCGACTGATATCGAGAATAGACCTACAGGGGTGTGGGTGAATGGGGCAAAAATAGCCTCTATAGGCGTACGAATCAGCACAGGTACATCCACCCATGGGTTTGCACTAAACTCCAACATAGATCTTTCATATTTCGAGCATATCGTAGCTTGTGGAATGCCTGACGTTAAAGCTACTTCAATCACTCACGAGACAGGAAAAACCACTGAAGTGACAGATATATTTGAACCAATGGCTGAGTCACTCGCTTCTTTTTTAGACATGAAAGTAATCTGGCAATAACACTTCCAGAGATACCCTGATAATTACCTTGGATACTCTATTTTCGTCTCACCTGTAACAAGATATATGACTCTTTCAGCAATGTTGGTCGTTCTATCAGCAACTCTTTCCAAATCATGTGCAACCCATAAAAGATAGGTCGCCCTTTGAATTGTGGATGGATCAGCCATCATGTAGGTCAATAATTCTCTATAGACCTGCTCATAAATATCATCTACTTCGTCATCAGCCAAAAGAACCGCCGTCGCAGACTCAACATCACGGCTTACAAATGCCTGTGTACTACGACGTAGCATTTCAACAGACTTGTCAGCCATTCTGGGAATATCAATCAA
>VFFS01000061.1 GCA_009392815.1 SAR202 cluster bacterium | reverse complement strand
CCAATAGCAGCCATGTATAACCCTATCGCGCTAGCGCGTTGTCTCTCTGGAAAAGATTCAGCCATGAGTGCCATGCCATTTGCTTGGATCATGGCCGCACCAATACCTTGAATACTCTTGGCAACTAAAAGAGACTGAAACTGGTGACCAAAATAAGCCATGACAGCACCAATGGAAAATACAACAAGACCTAACGTGTAAATCCGCCTCCTACCAAGGATGTCAGATAACTTACCCATCGGTAATAAAAGTGCACTAATAAAAAGAGTATAAACAAGATACATCCACTGGACCGTTGGTATATCAGTGCTGAACTCATGACCAATTCTAGGTAAGGCAAGAGTGGTACCGGTCTGATCTGAGACAGTCACAAAAGCGGCCATACCGACGGAGGAGTAAACTAACCACTTGTATGAGGATTTGGCCGTAATATTGCCAAATATATTTACCAAACTAGGAACTTATCCAATGGTTCAATTGAATTCACTCATTACCACATCAATATTTTTGTGTAATAGAGTTGAAATGGCCTGTATTCCCGCAGATATAGAGCCTTCAATTGCAGTTTTATCTTCTTTATTTGGTATACCCAACACATATCCTATTTGATCCTCATTAGATTCTGGTTGACCAACTCCAATACGAATCCTAGGAAACTGGTTGCCATCCAGGCTGGATATAATAGAACGTATCCCATTATGTCCCCCCGCACTACCCTTTGCTCTAATACGAAGTTTTCCTGCAGGCAAATGAATATCATCATAGACGATCACTAATTGCATAGGAGAAATTTCATAACGGTCGAGCAGATAACTAATAGCCTCTCCCGTTTTGTTTACAAAGGTTCTGGGCCGCGCTAAAACAACTAATTTTTCCTCTAATTCACCATTTGCTGAGTGAAGGGTTCTATGAGTTCTGGAAAAACCCACGCCCATCTTCTCAGCGAGAGAGTTTACGAACCAAAATCCCACGTTATGCCGACTATTAGCATAGTCAGGACCGGGATTGCCCATACCCACAACAATGAGATGCGGTTTTAAATTAACTTTCCTGCGTCTAAACAAAATCCTAATGAGCTCCAATCTAAATTCAGCCGAGTAAGTTCCACGTCAGAAATTGATGATCCTTTACCAAATATCTAGCGTGGTTAATATCTGTCTACCAAGCTTGTATAGAAGATAAATTTATACGTTTATAGCTTCATCAAAAGCGCTTAATTCATATTTACTACCAATCAGGGAAACTCTCGTCATATTTGCTCCCGCGAAGTTAGCTCCTCGAAGATCAGCGTAATCAAACTTAACCCTAACCAGTATAGATTCTCTTAGATCAGCGCCTCTTAAATCCGCCTTATGTAAATTGGCACCAAAAACCCTAGAGGTTGTCTGCTGTGAAGTAGAAACAGCTCCACTTAGATTAGATCCTCTCAAATCCGCATTTCGCAAATTCGCCCCTATCATGTCAGCAACTGAAAGATTAGATCTTGAGACATCAGTATTTTCAAGATTTGCCCGATCAAAAATACATCCACTCAAATTTGATCTCGAGATGTTGCAACCTTCAAGGCGTGCATCACGAAAATCACATCTGGAAAAATTGCTTCTCGAAAGATCCAGTCCAGACAAATCCACACCTACAAACAATTTAGTAGAAGAGGCCACATATATAGCCTCTTCTCGAGTTAATTCAGCCACTAGATAATTCCCTAGGTACAATACAGATGCTCTATGCTCCTTGCACAATAGGATTTGATAAATAAACCATTTGTCATGAAGTCGGCAAGCATTCTAGGTATTTCAACGCATTTGGTACTGTTGATCGGCCACTCCTCCTTCAGGAAGGCCAATTGGTAACTTAAACTCTATTAGGTAAGGTCGGTTTTCTTCATTGACTATGGATAACCCTCTACGTACAGCATCCTCCACTTTAGATTCATCATTAACTGATTCAGCTTCCATACCAAACGCTTCAGCGATTTTGACCGGGTCCATTCCTTCAAGGACTACGCCTCCATATTTTCCGGTATCGCTCATTCGGCCCTCTGCCTCCCCAAAAAATCCCGCCACAATTCCATATGCCCTATTGTTGGTAATAATGTACAGCACTGGAATGTTGTGATGAACGGCTGTCCAGATGCCAGAATCCGCATAATAGAGCGATCCATCTCCCACAAATCCGACTACAGGGCTATCAAGTGCAGCAAGTTTAGCTCCAATAGCAGCTCCAACTCCCCAACCCTCCGATCCACCTGGAGGCCTTAAATACACATTATTTTTTTCTCCGAGTCCGGAGGGTATTGACTCATGAGAAACAGCAAATTGTTCGTTCGTAACAAACCCTCCACCAATAGCCTCTAGCTCAGCATCAACAACGTCCGCGACCACCCCTGGTCTAACCACTCCATTTTCCACATCTGGCCTCATAGCTTTTCTGCGAGAACTACGCCACGATCTTCCTGCCTCTAATGCTTTTTCGCGCCTTTCATCATACCTATTTGAAGGAAACCCATCCGAAGCAACAGACAACATCCTTTCCAAGGCATCTTTTTCATCCCCAATAATAGCCATATCCAAACCTGGATAATTTGTTACGTACTCTAAGTCAGAACCTAGAGCTATATGGGTACCACCAGCATTGGTTAATCGCTTGAATGGAATATGGTCAGTAGAATAACCGGAACCCTGATGCCTAGCTCCAATCGATAATATAAGATCAGGCTCGTATGCTGCTGATGCTTGATCAAATTGACCAATGTGTTGCGGATGCTTAATAGAAATGCCACGGTAATCGGTATGGCTGTTTGCTACTGTGGCACCAAAATGGGTCGCGAACTGAGCCGCGAGTTCTTCACCACCACTTTTCCATATGCCGTCTCCTGCGTATATCATCGGATTATTAGACTTATCCAAAGCACTCAGCACCTTGGCGATGTCTTCGTCAGACGCATTACCCGACCGTAACCCTGTCTTAGAACCCTCTATGATGTCAGCAGTGATTTGCTGTTTACCCAGCATGGTGTCATACACAGCAAGATGGACTGGACCATATGGGGGAGTTCTGGCCACTTGTAGAGCTCTCTCAACAGCTGAGGGCAATCCTTCAGGATCTATAACGGTCCAATTAGCTTTAACCATCGGGGCGGAGATAGAAGATGGCCCAAAAGAATGATCCAAATCCAAATTGATTCTATCTACCCAACTCCCGGTATCTCCAGCAAAAGTAATAACTACTACTGGTAACCCTCCAAACCAAACATTAATTAGCTGACCCATACATTGAGCTAAGCCAGCACCAAGATGAACAACCATCACGGCGGGATCATTATGAACTTGGGAATATCCACCCGCCATCGACGTAACACTCCCCTCATGTAAAGCCAATATTCCATGAATATTTGGATTCCCATGTAGGGCATCAAAAAATAAGGCTTCTCGAGATCCCGAATTATAAAAGACATATTTAACGCCTGAAGCGACGAGCTGCTCAACCAGTATTTCAGAGGGCGTACCTGTAATTTGTCTAGTTTTCATCTATTTATGCCTCACTAATTGATTAAATTAAAGAATGAATACCCACTCTTCATTGGTTGGTCAGTATATCTGAAGTCCCAACAATCGATTGAATCTTATTAAAAACAACAGGGTCATCATAGTAGTACGATGCTCTTATGCGTTTTTCTTGTTATCAATCACCGAACTACAAATGGATTGTATTTGCCACCGTTGCGCTAGGTTCAATAACTAATGTCACACATCATGGCAGCGTGAGTATTGCCTTACCAACAATTGCACAGAATTTCTCCGTTTCCCTCACTACTGTACAGTGGGTAATTCTGGCGGAATCTCTTGCGATTAGCGCAATGTTACTACCCATGGGTAGGCTATCCGATCAAGTCGGAAGAAGGCCGATCCACTTGATTGGCCTCTGCCTTTTCGGGACTATGTCTTTTTTTTCTGGGATTTCACCCTGGTTAAGCAATTTTATAGGTCCGCTAAGCCCAATTATTTGCATGCTATTTTTCCGAGTTTTACAGGGAATCGGTGCAGCAATGACACAGGCCACTGGGATGGCCATGGTAACTTCTGTTTTCGAAAACAAGGAACGAGGCAAAGGCCTGGGTGCCCACGGAAGCGTCATTGGAACCGGTGGAATAATCGGGCCCGTACTAGGAGGAATCTTAGTTACTTATGCAGGATGGGAATGGGTCTTTTGGATAAACCTGCCCCTATGCATAATAGCTTTTGGGGGAGCAATCATCTTTCTAGACCCATCTCGATTTAGTGTAAAAGAAACTCGAGATAGCTCATTCGACTGGATCGGGGCAGGACTGTCAACCTCGATAATAATGGTTTTTTTATTAACCCTTTCGAATGGATCCACTGCTGGGTGGACGTCGGTACCGATTCTGGCCGGGACTGCAGTGTTTACACTCTCTATTTTAGGATTTATTTGGTGGGAATCAAAAATTAAAGATCCGATGCTTGATCTGACCCTATTTCGACAACAAAATTTTACCGTAGGCATCGTCTCCAATTACATTTCTTTTCTGGGCGTAACCTCATTCAGATTTATAATTCCCTTCTTTTTCCAGGCAGTCTTTAAGTTGACTCCAGCCCAAGTAGCCTATGTTCTCATTCCTAACGCGGTTAGCAGAATCATATTGGGACCGCTAACCGGACATCTGTCAGATAGATATGGAATCAAGCTTTTTACGACTTCGGGGTTGATTCTATGTGGAGGAGGGCTTTGGATGATGGCATTTATGGTTCCAACTTCCTCACTTACATACACTTTGGCATCTATAGTAGTTTTCAGTTGTGGTTCTGCAATATTTATGTCACCAAATAGTGCTGGAATATTTATGAGTTCCGCTAATCAAAGACACGGTGTGGTTTCTGCATTAGTAAATCTTTCTCGAAATTCTGGAAATATAACCGGTATTGTGATAGCAACAGCTATTGTGGCGCAGACAATGATATGGGGCGGTTATTCCTCAGATGTTGATCAAGTACTTAACGCCGACCCCCAAAGTTCATTAATATCTTTATTCCTTTCAGGAATGAAGATTGTTTTTCTTACAATGGGGACATTGCAAATTGCTTCGAGCATCGCACACGCGGCCACCCCCAACATCAAAATAGAGCAATAAGGGGATTTTATGATTAGCTAACCTACTCTGATAATCTTTCAGGGGAGCCAGGACGAACCTGTTTTGATCGTATCCAATCATCTATATCGGATCGAAAGAATCTCCATTGGTGCCCCACTCTGTTGGCGGGTATATCACCAGATTTAAGTAACTTATAGATTGTCATCCGGTCCAACTGTAAATATTCTGAAAGTTCTTTGGTTGTCATTAAGTCACTTGAAACCATTTGCCCTCCTTCCATCAGATAACAAAAAATCCTATATGACTATATATTCACTAATTATGCGTTAAATT